>CALGAO010000088.1 GCA_937957685.1 uncultured Paenibacillaceae bacterium | reverse complement strand
AAAACACATCCCTTCGGTAACATTTCGTTGTGAGTGAACCGATCCCTCTTTAGTAACATTTTAACTGAGTGATTGCGGAACCTTGACTAGGGTGCCTTTATCGGTTAAAGTATCTTCATAAGGATGGAAACCCCGGGGTTTTACTGTTGATTTGCTGTGAACAATTGAATAAGCAACACTCTTATCAAGAGCAGGTGGAGGGACTAGCCCTATGAAACCCGGCAACCGGCGGACGCACGGTGCTAATTCTTGCAGGAGCGCATGCTTCTGAGAGATGAGAGAGGACTGCATAAACGGACACCTTTCTCATGAAAGGTGTTTTTTTTATCCCTGCCCCTGATCGATCTCACTATCGCCAAAGGAGTTGAGCTGTATGCCTATCAAGATCCCGGATCAGTTGCCTGCCAAGGAAATATTGCAAAGCGAGAACATCTTCGTCATGGACGAGAGCAGGGCTTATCATCAGGATATACGCCCGCTGCACATCGTCATCCTCAACCTCATGCCGACGAAGGAAACCACGGAGACGCAGCTCATGCGCCTCATAGGCAATACGCCGCTTCAGGTGGAATGCGTGCTTCTGCATACCAAGTCGCATCAATCCAAGAACACGTCGATCGAGCACCTGCAGACGTTCTACAAGACGTTCGACGACATCAAGGGTCGCAAGTTCGACGGGATGATCATCACCGGTGCCCCGGTGGAGCATCTGGAATTCGAATCGGTCGATTATTGGGAAGAGCTCAAGCAGATCATGGCCTGGTCCGTCGACCATGTGACGTCTACATTCCATATATGCTGGGCAGCGCAAGCTGGTTTGTACTTCCACTACGGAATTCCGAAATATCGTCTCGATGAGAAGCTGTTCGGCGTCTTCACCCATACGGTGACCAAGGCCAACACCAATCTGCTCCGCGGCTTCGATGAGGAGTTCTACGTTCCCCAGTCCCGGCATACGGAGGTACGCAGGGAGGACATCGAGAAGGTCGAGGAGCTGGAGATCCTCTCGGAGTCGGAGGAAGCCGGCGTCTATATCGTGGCGACCAGGGACGGCAAGCAGATCTTCGTGACCGGTCACTCGGAGTATGATCCGGAGACGCTGCATCTCGAGTATGTTCGCGACATCAACAAGGGCATGAAGATCGCTCCTCCGAAGAACTACTATCCGAATGACAATCCGGAGCTCAAGCCGCGTTCCAAGTGGCGCGCGCATGCCAATCTGCTGTTCTACAACTGGCTGAACTATTACGTGTACCAAACCACGCCTTACGAGTGGACGCTCGGGGGAGAAGGAGATTACGTGATATGAAGATCGATACGCGTCTTGCCCAGATCGGATCAGCCTCTGACCCGGTGACCGGCGCGGTCAGCTATCCGATCTACCAATCCACCGCATTCCGCCATCCGGAGCTCGGCAGGAGCACAGGCTTCGATTACTCCCGCACCAGGAGCCCGACGCGGGCGGTGCTGGAGCAGGCGATCGCCGAGCTGGAATGCGGCGACGCCGGCTTCGCCTGCAGCTCCGGGATGGCCGCCCTGCAGACGGTATTCGCCCTGTTCAGGCAAGGGGATCATCTGATCGTCTCCCTGGATCTGTACGGCGGCACATATCGCTTGCTGGAGAGGATCATGTCAAAGTTCGGCCTCACCACCAGCTACGTGGATACCAATGACCTCGATCAGCTGGAGCAAGCCTGCACGCCTCAGACCAGGGCGCTGCTGATCGAGACGCCCACCAATCCGCTGATGATGATCACCGACATTGCCAAGGTGAGCGCGTGGGCGAGAAACAAGGGCATCCTCACGATCGTGGACAATACGCTGCTCACCCCGTACTTCCAGCGCCCCATCGAGCTGGGGGCGGACATCGTCGTCCATAGCGCGACGAAGTACCTGGGCGGACATAACGACGTGCTCGCCGGACTCATCGTGACGAAGGGCAAGGAGCTGTCCGAAGAGATGGCGATGCTGCACAATGCGATCGGCGCCGTCCTCGGACCTCAGGACTCGTGGCTGCTGATGCGCGGGATGAAGACGCTGGCACTGCGCATGGAGCGCCACCAGAGCAATGCCCTTGCGATCTGCCGCTGGCTGAGCGAGCATCCGCTCGTGGAAGAGGTGTACTATCCCGGGCTGCCGGATCATCCGGGATATGCGATTCAGAACGCGCAAACGTCGGGCAACACCGGCATCTTCTCCTTCCGTGTGAAGGATGCCAGACTCATCCCGCCGATCCTGCGCCATCTGCAGCTGATCGCGTTCGCCGAGAGCCTCGGCGGCGTCGAGTCGCTCTTGACCTATCCGGCCGTTCAGACGCATGCGGATATTCCGGTTGAGATCCGCAACCGGATCGGCGTCGATGACCGGCTGCTGCGATACTCGGTTGGCATCGAGCATCCGGACGATCTGATCGCCGACCTGGCGCAGGCCTTTGACAGGGCGCAGTCGGAGATCGGCATATAGGGCTGGGTCTACCATAAAATAATCGGGGATGGAATGATGTCCTGCGCAGGGAACGTGACGTCATTCGGTCCCCTTTTTCATGCATAAATCCGCTTCGGGATGACTCATGCTAAGTTCATGCAGCAACATGAATCGGGGGGATCATCTTGGGCAAACAGCAAGACTTCACCGGCAAGCCATGGATCAAGATCGTCAAGGACCGCTATCTTGAACGGTCGTTCCGCGACAACGAACCGGTCATACGCGACGAAGTCGATGAGTGGATGATTCGCCTGAATGAAGGGCATGGAGAGGACCATCGACCGGATTAACCGTTTCCATTTGTTTCGTCGTATATCTCATCTTCACCCGCCATATAATTTAAAAGCGATTTTTAAACCTGAGTCCAGTCGTTGGTCAATAAATGGAAGGGTGTGAAGGTGGGATGGAGGTTATACGGGTACGAGCGGGCGGATCTCCCGCGGCTATCGAACGCTTCGAACAGCTGTTGAAGGAAGCCGCTGAGCGATTACATACACCTGTGAAGACCCAGTGGAATGTTGCGCTCATCGGGCCAGTCACGGAAATAACCGCCTATGCGAATGACCGCAAAGCGCTTGTGGAGACCGTTGCCTTGGCAACGGCCCAATATATGATGGAGATGCACGAGAAGGACCTCGTCCGCAGTCTGATCGCAGATGATTACGGCTATGATGAAGAGGATGAGCTGGCCGCCATAGAGGCCTATTGCTGGCACAACCCCGATCCGGTCGAACAGGAGTCCGATCCGGGTGCGCGGAAAAGACTGGCCCTCATCCAGGAAGAGGTAACCAGGTATCTGGAGCAGCATCGGCTGCTGCATGTGGAAGGCTTCATCCGCTTCCGCCTGCAGAAGTACATCGACCATCTGCGCGAGATTGTGGAATATGCGATCGATGAGTACACGGCTGACAAGCAATATGAGGAATTCATCGCGCTGCTCAAATATTTCGTCTATATCCAGGACGCGAAGATTCCCGTCGCACATCTGATCCACAAGGGCGCTCATGAATTTGCCCTGCTCAATGACAGGATGGAACCGATCGAGACGAAGCAGCTGGATCAGTTCGTCGTGGAGATGATCGACAAGGAAATCAATTATGAGGACATGATCGTCAGCACGCTCATCACGGTGTCTCCGCAGAACGTCTATATTCACACGCGCAACCCGGATATGCAGGTCATCAAGACGATCAAGCAGATCTTCGAAGAGAGGGCGACGGTCTGCACGACCTGCCCCCGCTGCATCCCGTTGCTCGGCGATTGCAAGCGGCATGATCAATATTATCGATAAGGTTGCCAACATGTGTAAATGCGCCCTTGACCGTTGTGCGACTCAGCCGTATAATAGATAGCATAGCTTTACGTAAAGCTTGAAAACGCACATTCATGCAAGTGGCGATGACGGAAAACATGAACGATCACGAGAGCGCCGCCCAGAGAGAGGAAACGAGGCTGAAATTTCCTCCGGTCATGCACGGATCGTTTACCACTTCCCAGCCGCGAACGGGGATCCCTCATGCGGGAGAAACGTTCGCCGACTCATCCCCGATACCGGATGACAATGAGGGCATGGGCCCGGTGCGCTGCAGCGTGCTGGACATGCCGAATCAGGGTGGAACCACGAGAACGCTCGTCCCTAGGGACTGGCGTTTTTATTTTTTATCACAGAAAAAAGGAGTAGAGTAGCCATGGTGAAGGTAACGCTGCCTGATGGAGCAGTCAGGGAGTACGAGCAAGGTATTACGATCGAGGAGATCGCCGGCTCGATCAGCTCCGGGCTGAAGAAAAACGCGCTGGCCGGCAAGGTGAACGGCAAGGTCGTGGACCTGTATACGCCGCTGAATGAGGATGCGCAGGTGGAGATCGTCACGTATGACAGCGCCGAGGGGCTGGAGGTGCTCCGCCATAGCACGGCTCACCTGATGGCCCAGGCGATCAAGCGGCTGTATCATGACAAGAATGTCAAGCTGGGCATCGGTCCGGTCATCGAGGATGGCTTCTATTACGACATCGACATGGAGCATTCGCTGACTCCGGACGATCTCGTCAGGATCGAGAAGGAGATGGAGCGCATCGTGCAGGAGAATCTGCCGATCGTCAGACATGAGGTGAGCCGCGAGGAAGCGATCCGCATCTACGAGGACATCGGCGACAACCTGAAGCTGGAGCTGATCCATGACCTGCCGGATGACGCGGTCATCTCGATCTACGAGCAGGGCGAATTCTTCGACCTGTGCCGCGGTCCGCACATCCCGTCGACCGGGAAGATCAAGGCGTTCAAGCTGCTCAGCGTAGCCGGAGCCTACTGGCGCGGCGACTCGAAGAACAAGATGCTGCAGCGCATCTATGGCACATCGTTCCCGAAGAAGTCGCAGCTGGATGAGCACCTGCACATGCTGGAAGAAGCGAAGAAGCGCGACCACCGCAAGCTTGGCCGCGAGCATCAGATCTTCACCTTCTCGCAGGAGGTCGGACAAGGGCTGCCGCTCTGGCTGCCGAACGGAGCGAAGCTGCGCCGCACGCTGGAGCGCTATATCGTCGATCTGGAGGAGCGTCTGGGCTACCTGCACGTCTACACGCCGGTGCTCGCCAATGTGGAGCTGTACAAGATCTCCGGCCACTGGGATCACTACCAGGAAGACATGTTCCCGCCGATGAAGCTGGACAATGAAGAGCTCGTGCTCAGGCCGATGAACTGCCCGCATCATATGATGGTCTACAAGAGCGACATGCGCAGCTACCGCGATCTGCCGCTGCGCATCGCCGAGCTGGGGACGATGCACCGCTATGAGATGTCCGGCGCGCTGACGGGTCTGCATCGCGTGCGCGCGATGACGCTGAACGACGCGCATATCTTCTGCCGTCCTGACCAGATCAAGGAGGAATTCACGCGCGTCGTCAACCTGATCCGTAGGGTGTACGAGGACATCGGCATCAAGCAGTACCGCTTCCGCTTGTCCTACCGGGATCCTCACGATACGGAGAAATACTTCCCGGACGATGAGATGTGGGAGATGTCGCAACGGATGCTGCGCGAGGTCGTCGAGGAACTGGATCTGCCGTTCTTCGAGGCTGAAGGTGAGGCCGCATTCTACGGACCGAAGCTGGACGTGCAGATCAAGACGGCGCTGGGCAAGGAAGAGACGCTGTCCACGGCGCAGCTTGACTTCCTGCTGCCGGAACGCTTCCAGCTGGAGTATATCGGGGAAGACGGGCAGAAGCATCGTCCGGTCGTCATCCATCGCGGCATCATCAGCACGATGGAGCGGATGACGGCGTTTCTGCTGGAGAATTTCGCAGGGGCGCTGCCGGTCTGGCTGTCGCCGGTGCAGGCGAAGGTCATCCCGGTGTCGAACCTGTTCGACGATTATGCGAAGCATGTGCATGAGCAGCTGATCGAAGCCGGCATCCGCGCCGAGGTGGACCTGCGCAACGAGAAGCTCGGCTACAAGATCCGTCAGGGCCAGCTGGAGCGCGTGCCGTACATGCTGGTCGTGGGCGACAACGAGCGTCAGGCGCAGACGGCCTCTGTCCGCAAGCGCGGCCAGGGCGACCTCGGCGCGCAGCCGCTGGAGCAGGTCATCGCGCAGATTCGTTCGGATATCGATAACAAGGTCGTGGAGTAAGACTCGCAGGTCTCGCATCGATGGGAACTTGCAGCAAGGAAGGAGCAGCATCCATGGGAGAAGGATTAATCAGGATAGGTGTGGTGGGCGCAGGCAGCATCGCGGCGGTTCATATCGAACAGTTCCAGCGTTTGCCTGATCTGTGCGCTGTGGTTGCCATCACGGATGTGATCGGCGAGCTGGCCAGGAACCGGGCTGAGCAGTATCGCATCCCGCATGTCTACGGATCGATCGAAGAGCTGATCGCCTCGCCCGAAGTCGATGCGGTGGTCATCTGCGTGCCGAACCGCTATCACGCTCCGTACGCCGTACAGGCCCTGCGTGCGGGCAAGCATGTGCTGCTGGAGAAGCCGATGGGCGTCAGCCTGGAAGCTGCGCGGGAGATCCTGCGCGCCAGCCGGGCTTCCAACGGCATCCTGATGATCGCGCATCAGATGCGTTTCGAAGCGCTGTCGATGCAGATTCGCGAGCGCATCCAGCGCGGTGAGCTCGGCAGGATCTACACGGCCAAGGCCGGTTGGATGCGTCGCAAGGGCATACCCGGCTGGGGCTCCTGGTTCACGCAGAAGGAGATCTCCGGCGGCGGTCCGCTCATCGATATCGGCGTCCACATGCTCGATCTGTCCCTGTATCTGATGGGCAACCCGAAGCCCGTGTCCGTATCCGGCGCGACCTATGCGGAGTTCGGCCCGAAGCGCAAGGGCATCGGCGGCTGGGGAGTGCCGAACTGGGACGGCGTGTTCGATGTGGAGGACCTGGCGACGGCGATGATCCGCATGGAGGACGGCAGCACGCTGACGCTGGATGTCAGCTGGGCGGTGCATATGGAGACGGACAGCGCGCCGTACATCCATCTGATGGGCAGCGAGGGCGGCGTCAGTCTCCGCGGCCAGGAGGGCAAGCTGCTCACCGAGAAGGACGATCAGCTGATCGACGTCCCGCTCGAAGTTCCGGCGGATGACGAGGGAGCGAGACTTCGCATGAGCCGGCACTTCCTCGAGTGCATCCGCGATGGCCGGGAGCCGATCATCCCGGTGATGTCGGGTTACACGACCAACCTGATCCTCGACGCGATCTACCGCTCCTCGCAGCTGGGCCGCGAGATCGAGCTGGATTGGGACCTGGAATAAAGGCTGAACGGAAACAACCGGATGTATAAGAAGGACGTCCCCTTGGGGCGTCCTTTTTCATCTTCTTAACGAATATCAAATATATGGAAGGAAAAAAAGCCGATCTTGTCGAAACCATTACCTGGTGTTCATTACAACCATGAGGTGATGTTCGAAGTGAAGACAGGAATCGTCGGTATGCTGATGAGGCGACTGGGCCTGATGGCGCTGCTGTGCGCTGCGTGGTCAGTGCTCGCAGGCATGGCGGCCATGAGCGACGTCGCAGCGGCGGAGAAGGGGTATCCGGAGGTTCGCGTCAAGATCGACGGCGTCCTCCAGACGTTCGATCAGCCGGCCATCGCGATCAACGGCCGAACGATGGTGCCGATGAGAGCGATCTTCGAGCGGCTGGGCGCGGAGATCGAGTGGGATAACGAGACGAAGACGGTCACTGCGGTCAAGGGCAGCACCGTGATCAGGATCACGCTCGGTCAATCCACCGCCTACGTGAACGGCAAGCCGCTGACGCTGGACGTGGCGGCGATCGCCATGAACGGGCGCACCCTGGTGCCGCTTCGCTTCGTGTCCGAGTCGCTCGGCGCGGACGTGCAGTGGGATGGAGCCACCTCCACCGTGCTGATCACAAGCAATGCGGATACGAGACAGCCGAGGCAGCAGGTCGCGGCCCCATTTGAGTTCGACTATCTCGGGCCTGTCAGCGAAGGTCTCGGGACGGTCGGAGTCTGGGAAGGCGAATGGAAATACGGATATATCGATGACAAGGGCAAGGTCGTGATCGAACCGCAATTCAGCGCGGCGAGCGAGTTCCGCGACGGGTTCGCGGCCGTGGGCGTGAAGGATGGCGACAAGATCAAGTACGGCTATATTACCAGAACCGGCTCCTACCTGATCAGACCTCAGTTCGACCTGGCGAAACCGTTCAACAACGGCTATGCGGAGATTGCCAAACAGACGGGGGATGGATACGCCTTCGGGGTGGTCGACAAGTCCGGGAAGATCATCATTGAGCCGCGGTACATGATGATCGAGATGTCGGATTACAACATCCGGCGAGGGTACATCATTGTCCGGTCCGATGATCGCTTCGCGGTATACAGCCTGGGAAGCGGGAAGATGACGGACATGAAATACGACTTCGTCACCGTCCTGGAGCATTACGTGGAGCTCAGAAGCAGCGAGAGCGGCAAGGCCCTGTACGGTCTGATCCTGCCGAACGGCAAGGTGATCGAGCCGACCTACGACTGGATTCATTATTATGCCGGGGTGGACAACGTGCTGGCCATGGTGGAGAAGGATGGCAAGTTCGGTCTGCTCGCCCGCGACGGCAGCTACATCCTCGATCTGAAGTACGACCAGATCAGGGGCATGGACAGGGGGACAGGCATCGTCCAGCTGAATGGCAGATACGGCTTTCTCCTGCCGAACGGCAAGATGCTGACCGCGATCGAATTTGAGGAGACCAGCACGTTTGTGCGAGGCGTCGCCTACGTGAAGAAGGATGGCAGATGGGGCCTGCTGAAGATTGACGGCACTTGGCTCGTCGAGCCGAAGTATGATCAGGTAACCATGCTCGAAAATGAGATTATCGTCGTCGAGAACGGCGTGAGGAAGATTCTGGACAGAGGCGGCCAGGCGCGATTTGATGCGGATTATGAGTACATGTATCCCTACAACTCCATTCCCGGCGCGAGCAAGGTGAAGAAGAACGGGAAGGAAGTCATCATCGACGAGAACGGCAACCCGGTCTTCCAGGTTGACTTTGACAAGATCTGGGAGTTTGAGGGGGATGTTGCCCGCATCACGCTGAACGGCAAGGTGGGATACCTGAAGCGGGATGGCAGCTATCTGGTGGAGCCGATCTATGACAGCAGCTACAAGGACTTGACGGAATCCTATTATCATACGAAAAATGGAGAGCTCTGGGGGCTCGTGCTGGAGGACGGCACCGTCATCCCGCCGAAATATTCCTCGCCGATCAGATTCTACGGCGACTACGGCATTGCCACCATCGATAACCAATATGTCTATATGGACAAGAACGGCAGGGAGCTGACGCAAACGCGGTTTGACTGGGCGGAGCCTTTCCGTGACGGGGTGGCCAGAGTCGGCGTCAACCTGAAGCACCGCTATCTGAAGAAGGATGGGCAGCTGCTTCCGGGCGCCTACGATGCGGCCTACGATTTCAGCGACGGTTACGGACTGGTCTACAGCGACGGGAAATACAGATTCATCGACCAAAATGGAAACCACGCCTTCAATCAGCTGAGCTTCATCATCGCCAAACCGTTCTCTGAGGGCCTGGCCCCTGTGATGGGGAACAACGGGAAGTGGGGATATATCGATACCAGCGGCAAGCTGGTGATCCCCCATCAATACGACATGGCCTTCGGTTTCGCGGCGAAGATCGCGCCTGTGCGTCTCGGCCAGAAGTACGGGTATATCGACCGGACGGGGAAATGGGTGATCGAGCCTTCCTTCGAGATGGTCGACGACTTCCAGGATGGCGCGTCCAATGCGTGGCGCAACGGGAAGTTCGGTTATGTGGACGAGAATGGCGTGTACCACGATTCGACGAGCGGGCATCCGGGACTTTCGTTCGCCGACGGCGCGGCTCTGGTGAAGGCTTATCAGCCTGACTCCGAGTATTATGCCCGTTGGGGCTTCATCAAGTCGGACGGAAGCTGGCTGGTGAAGCCGGAGTATGATCACGCGAATCCGTTCCAGAATGGCGTCGGCTATGTGTATAAGAACGGCAAGGTCGGCAAGGTCACGGTGACCGGCAAGATTGAATGGGAGTAAGGAGAGCTGACAAGCGATGCGATCGATGAAACAGGTGTGGGTGCGGAAGATGCACCGAAGGATGTTGTGGTCGTTGATGTTGACGCTGGCGCTGTCGGTTGCATGGGTTGTCCAGGCGCAGACGGATGTGGCGGCGGCGCCAAGGGATCAAGGCATCACATTGAAGCTGGATGTGCCCTCCGGATTATACGGATATGTGGACGACAGCGGCAAATGGCTGATCGCGCCGAGATTTGAATATGCCCGGGAGTTTCATGAAGGATTGGCCGCGGTGGCGGAGCCATCCGGACGATGGGGCTATATCCGCCCGGACGGTTCCTATGCCATCCAGCCCGAATATCGGGCGGCCTATGATTTCCGTGGCGGTCTGGCCGTCGTCGACATCGGCAAGAAGGCCGGAGTGATCGACACGACAGGCGCCCTGAAGCTGAAGTCGTCGTACTATCTGGCCGGCGCCGGTGATGTGGATGGGTATCTGGCGGTGATCACCGATGTCGACCCGAGCCAAGTACTGGAGAATCGCCGTTACGGGCTGATCACCAACAGGGGAGTCGAGATCAAGCCAGCCTATGACGGCAGGCCAGATGTGTTCGACGGTTTCATCACCTTGTACAAGGAGGGAGCGTCCGGGGAATACATGGACCGGACCACATACGTCGCGCTGGATGACGGCAAGGTGATCCAGCTTCCCGGAGAACTGAGAAGCGTCAGCGACGGGGTGGGTCTGATCGCCTATTACGTGGATCCTTCCGAGAGCCTGAATCGCTCCAATCCTCGGACGAGATACGCCTACCTGTTGCCGGATGGCAAGATGATCGATGCCTACACGGACTGGAGTGGGCGGAAACATGTGTTCGTGGACGCCTGCGAGTTCAGCGAAGGCCTGGCTTGTGTGGCGATCAACAGAACCGAGATGGGGCATAAGCACCACGATGATTGGGGCTACCTGAAGAAGGACGGAACATGGCTGATCCAACCGAATTTTGAGCGGGCCGGAGATTTCAACGATGGGATCGCTCCGGTCAAAGCCGGTTACAGCTGGGGGTATCTCAACTTTGACGGCTCCTGGTTTATCGAGCCGGTGTGGGTGGAATCGGCCAGCAACGTTCCGGAGGAGTTTGGCTTCGACACGGGGGCCTACAAGCAATCGGAGGTCGATTATGTCTACCGGGAAGCGCGGGCGATCGTGAAAAGTCTGGTCAACGATTCGATGTCGGACTATGACAAGCTGCGGGTGATCTATCAGTATATCACCGAGAAGGTCAAGTATGACCAGAACTTCTATGCGCATAACGTTCCTCGGATCTCCTACACGGCCTACGGCGCGCTGAGATACAACATCGCCGTCTGCGAAGGATATTCGGAGCTTCTGAACGTCATGCTGAACCTGGCGGGCGTGGAGAACCGGATCATCACCGGCACGATCCGAGGTTCAGGAGTTGCCCATGCCTGGAATCTGATACGGATCGACGGCGCCCTGTATCATGTGGACGCGACCTGGGATGCCGGGATGACGAAGTGGGATTACTTCCTGCGCTCGGACGACTATATGAAGCTCAGCCGCACGTGGAACGAGCAAAAGTATGAGGCTGCGCCGAAGGATTACAAATAGCGGTGTAATATCTGGAAGCCTGTTCTGACTGCATAATCTTCAGCCTGGCGGGATACCCTGAACCTTGATTGGAGGTATCCAATTGATGTCAAGAACAGCTTGCAAGACCGCTGCAAGATCCGTCAGGCTGGTCATCGTCCTGCTCCTGTTCACAGCATGGTGGGAGCCGCTGTACATGCAGGCCAACACGCGAAGCGTCTGCACGCCATATGATTACATCATGCGGTCAGCCGACGCGGCAGGCGCGCCGATCAGCGAGGATGCCGGGCAGGCGGAAGAGAAGCGGGTGTCCGGGGAGCAGGCTTCAGACCGATCGGAAGAAGCGAAGCCTCAGGCTTCGGAGATGTCGAAGGATGCCGAGCAGGTGAGCGAGGTTCAGGCTTCGGACGTGCCGAAGGAAGCGGCGCAGGTGAGCGAGGCCCAGGCATCGGAAACGCCTGCGGAAGCGATCGGTATCGCCAGGGCCAGCAAGGTATATACGGTCGTAGCGACCGGTTATTATGCGGGGGTGGAGTCGACCGGCAAGCACCCGGGGCATCCCCAGTACGGCATCACCTACTCGGGAGTCAGAGCGAGGCGCGGCATCATCTCGACGATCGCCGCCGATCTCAGCATTTTCCCGCTGGGCACCCTGCTCTACATTCCCGGCTACGGCTATGGCGTTGTGGCGGACATCGGCAGCGCCGTCAAGGGGAATGTGATCGATCTCTACTTTCAGACCAAGGAAGATGTCTATAAGCAGTGGGGCAAACGGACCGTCGAGGTGATCGTCATCAAGGATGGCGACGGTCATCTGGACGAGCAGCGTCTCTCGGAACTGGAGCGGATGTTTCGCAATCAATCGTCTCCGCCATCCGCTTTATAGCAATGTGCGGCTATCGGGTTACATAAAAACTCGAAATGCCGTTCATACTATGCCAGGAACGGAGACGGGAGGTGATCAACAAGCATGGCCAAGAACAAGAATGCCGGGCAAAACGCTGCTAATAAAAACTACAATGCGGAGTTTGCTGAAGAAACCGCAGCCAACAACGCAAACAAAGCTGGACAACGTCAGCAAAATCAACAGCAGAAATAACCGCGACAAGTCCGGAAGAGGGAGCAGGTCCTGTGCTCCCTCTTCTTTTTCTGCACAGGCGCAAAAATATGATCCGGGGCTCTGTTCACCCACCCGCTCTTCCATTACACTATACATATTGAATATGCTCGTCAGAGATTGCCATGTTGCCAGTGGCTGTAACATTCGGAGGGATGTATACCGTGTATAACCGCATTTTCTGGGGCCTCGTGCTGATCGGCGCAGGCATCCTGTTCATCCTGGATCAACAGGGACTCATTGTTCTCGACATCGGCTATATCGTCTCGACTTATTGGCCGCTTATCCTGATCTATCTCGGTCTCAGGGGGCTGTTCTTCCAGTTCAGATGGGGGAAGGGCATCGGTTTCAGGTATCTGTCGCCGCTGATCCTGATCACGCTCGGCGTTTATTTCCTCGGGCGCAATGTCGATTATATCAGGATGTCGGCGGGGGATTTCTTCCAGTTCGTCATTCCTTTCCTGCTCATCATCATCGGCCTGATCATCATCCTGCGGCCAGGCAAGCGCTCCGACAGAGACGATGCGGAGCCGTCCCCGTCAGCCGGGATGAGCGGTCAGCCCTATAACCTCCATCAGGATCCGGATGACGGTCTGCATCATTCCATGAAGCCGAATCAGGATCATCCGGAGCGCAAGCCGGATCCTGTCCCGGATAACCAGGTGATTCGTCCGGTACCGGAGGTGACTGCTCCGCCGAACTTCGATGCCCATCATGGAACGGGAGAGCAGGATCAGCAGGCGAACGTGGAGCATCATTTCAGCTTCATCGGCGACATTCACATCGGCTCCGCGAACTGGAAGCTGAAGCCGCTCAACATCCAGCATTTCATCGGCGATACGGTCGTGGATCTGAGCAGGGCGCATATCCCTTATGGGATCACGAAGATCACCATCGGCTCGCTGATCGGCGACGTCCGGATCATGCTGCCCCATGACCTGGATGTCGAAGCGAGCGTGTCCCTGTCCTCATTTGCCGGGGAATCCGATGTGTTCGGAAAGCGCGAAGGCGGCATGCTGAAGAATCGCCAGGAGGAATCGCCAGGCTATCAGTACGCTCCGAAGAAGCTGAAAATTATGATCAACATGTTCGTCGGCGACGCGAGCATCGATCGCTTCTGACCCGGACCGTAATATTTCAGGGAACTGCCGTTCATCCTACTAGTGTATATGTGCTTACACAAGCCAACGCGAGAAAAGGAGAATGCGCATGATACCTCTTGAGTCCAGGCTGGAAAATGTTGAAACCACGTATGCCGCAGCGGCCCGGGTGATGAACGGCCGCGGCTTCACCCTCGGCGGCAATTGGGATTATGATCATGGCTGTTTTGACCGGCCGCTCGATGATCGCAGGCAGGTGTGGCTGCGCGTGCCGTTTCGCGTAACAGGCGGCAGCCTGAACGGGGAAGCGGCGGAAGCGAACGAGCATACGCGCATCAGGTTTGAAACTCCGTTTGTCCTCAAGCATGTCTATGAAGAGGGAATCGATGAAGAGGGACAGGCGGGGCCGTTTCGTTCCCTGGTCGATCAGTTTCAGGATCCGGCGGACCCGGATGCGGCCGTTGCGGATGACTGGATCGACCTGGCCAGACGGCAGCTGAGCGAGCTGGAGAGCGCGCTGGTCTCCTGAGGCTTGGAGGATCCGCGGGCGGTGGAAGGCGGTTCGGCCATTCCGTGCGATTTTACCCCTCTTTTAGATTATTTTAAGGTTGGATTAAGGTTAATCATTCATCATAAAGACAAGAATGATATGCAAGCAACCTACCAGGGAGGGATACGGAATGGAAGACAACCGCAACCATCACTACGATGGATTCTTCAAATCTCAGCATCAACCTAACGATCAGGATGTCGATAAACGCGAGGAGCAAGCAGGCAAGACAACAGGCAATGAGCAATCTTACTACTATTCCTACGGGCCTTTCAGCTCACAATCGGCGGTGCGCCGCATCGAAGAGAGGCAGACGGAAGCTTATCCGGCTCGTGAGAGCCGCAGCGGCTACGATGCCATGCGGGCGCCGGATTCGGAGCAGCTGGTCAGGGCGTATGAGGCGGCCCGTCAATCCTCTGTCCAGGAACGTAACTGGCAGTATCAGCCGCCGCGCCGCAGGTTCGGATGGCTCACCAGCTTCGTCGCAGCTTTCCTGGCTTGCGCCTTGATCATGACCGGGCTGGTCTACGCCTCGGATGTGAACAACTGGTTTACGGGCGGACAGGCGGCGAATGCGGCTGGTGCCAACGGCAACCAGTCGTCGCCGGGCGTCGGCATGACCACCTCGTACAGCACCGGCTCCGCATCGGGCGTGACTTCCTCGAATGTGGTGCTGCCCGGCTCGATCGCGGATATCGTGGAGCAGTCCAGTCCTGCGGTCGTATTGGTGGAGACCTATGTCAACTCCAACAGGAGATCATTCAGCAACAACCTGGACTTCTTCGAGTACTTCTTCGGCGATCGCATCCAGGTGACACCGGACAATGGTGACAATATGATCAACGCCGGTCTGGGTACAGGGTTTATCTTCGACAAGGACGGTTACATCCTGACCAACGAGCATGTGGTAAGCGGAGCGGATGCGATCTACATCACCGTCGAAGGCTATACGGAGCCGTTCAAGGCCGAGCTGCTTGGATCGGACTACGATCTGGACCTTGCCGTGCTCAAGATCAAGGGAGACAAGGAATTCGCCACGCTGCCGATCGGCGATTCCACCCAGCTGCGCGTCGGCGAATGGGTAACGGCCATCGGCAACCCGCTCGGCTATGACCATACGGTGAGCGTTGGCGTCGTCAGCGCCAAGGGACGCGAGATCACGATTCCCGAAGGCAACAGAACCAGATACTACACGAACCTGCTGCAGACGGATGCCTCGATCAACTCCGGCAATTCCGGAGGTCCGTTGCTGAACATGAACGGCGAGGTGGTCGGCATCAATACCGCCGTCAGCACCAACGCGCAGGGCATCGGCTTCGCGATCCCGTCCTCCACCTTCGTGGCCGTGATCGATCAGTTGAAGAACAATCAGACGATTCCGAAGCCGTACATCGGCGTAGGCATCTCGGACATCGACAAGGCCTGGCTGGAGGATCTGAAGCTGAGCGACACGGAAGGCGCGCTGGTCACCCAGGTGGTCACAGGCGGACCGGCCGCAAGAGCGGGCATTCAGACCTGGGACGTCATCATCAGGATCAACGACAAGAAGGTCACCAAGGCCGACGATGTGAAGAAATACATCCAGGAGATGAAGGTTGGCGACCGGGCTACGATCACGGTGATCCGGGATGGCAAGGAGATCCAGCTCGGCGTCATCATCGCAGACCGCAACAACAGTTAAGGCATGCATGCTCAGAGAAGCAGGCGTTTAATGCGCCTGCTTTTTCGGTATGCGAGGAAGACCGGGGATTCGGGTCGGGCGTAGCGTCGGTCCAGACGGGGATGCGGCCTGGTTGGAGCAAGATCATCCCTTTATGGTACGCCTGGAATCATTTACAATAGGCTTGACTGGAGAGGAGCACAGCAGGAAGTTCGCGAGCCTGAGATTCACATCGAGCGTATGAAGCGCAAGTAGCGAGGAGGATAAGATGAGACGGCAAATCATGGTCGTTGATGATGATGAGAGAATTACGTCCATGCTGCGGCGCAGCCTGACTTTCGAAGGCTATGAGGTCATCTCGGCGAGCAATGGGCAGGACGCGCTGAAGCAACTGATGGCGAAGGAACCGGATCTGCTCATCCTGGATGTGATGATGCCGTATGTGGATGGATGGGAAGTGTGCCGCAGGCTGCGTCAGGCGGGCAGCACCTTGCCGATCCTGATGCTGACGGCCAAGGATGATGTGAAGGATCGGGTGAAGGGTCTGGATATCGGAGCGGACGACTATCTCGTCAAGCCGTTCGCCCTGGAGGAGCTGCTGGCCCGCGTCCGGGCATTGCTTCGCCGCACCGAGGACAGCGTGGAGCATTCGACGGTGCTGTCCTTCGAAGACCTGCGGCTCGATATCGATACGCGCGAGGTGTTCCGGGGAGGTCGGCGCATCGATCTGACGACGAGGGAGTTCGATCTGCTGCATCTGTTTATGGCCAACCCGCGCAAGGTGCTGTCCAAGGAGATGATCATGGATCGCATCTGGGGCTTCGATTACAGCGGCGAATCCAACGTGCTGGAGGTCTACATCGCGATGCTTCGCCAGAAGCTGGAGGAACAAGGGGAGAAACGATTGATTCATACGGTGCGCGGAGCAGGTTACGTGCTTAGAGGGGATGACTGATGCCGATCCGTTTGAAGCTGTCTCTGTGGTATGGCGGCGTGCTGGCTGTGATCATGGCGGTGTTTTCGGGAGTGTTGTATTTCCTGATGGATAATTCCATTCAGCATCAATATCGCAGCAGCCTGCAGCAGCAGACTGAGCAGGTATACAAGCGTCTGGAATATTCGGTCGTCCTGTCGCTGCGAGGTTGGAACGTCGACATCCGGCTGGACGACCAGGACACGTTCTTCACGGAGAATATCTATCTGCAGCTGTACAACCTCAGCTCCCGCAAGGTCAGCCTGTCGAGCAAATCCGTCCAGGACAACGTGGTGCTGCCGATGATCGATGAGCAGACGCTGCGCTATCTGACGACGGAATCGAGATATCTGTTTACAACGGCTGAGGTGAACGGCGTGCCGTTCATCATCTATAACCGGGGCATCTACAGCAATAATGTCCTGATCGGAGTGCTGCAGGCCGCCATCTATTCGGGCAACATCCTCCAGCTGCTGGAGCAGCTCAGGTTCGTGCTCATCGTATCCTCCATCATCATCATCGTCCTGTCATCTTCGTTTGGCTGGTTTCTGGCGAAGAAGGCGCTGCGGCCGATCGGATCCGTCATCGAGGAAGCGGACAAGATCCAGAGCGGGGAAGATCTGAGCAGGCGCATCCCATACAAGGGTCCGCTTGATGAGATCGGGCGGCTGGCGCAGACGATCAACGGGATGCTGGAGCGCATCCAGCGCGTGTACACGAGTCTGGAGGAAGCCTACCGCAATCAGCGGAGATTCGTCTCCGACGCGTCCCATGAACTGCGCACGCCGCTTACGACGATTCGCGGCAATGTGGAGCTCATGGGCAAGATGTGGAATCAGTCGGACTCGTCCGGAAACAGCCAGCTGTCCGAGGATGTGCTGGCGATCTCGCGCGAGGCGATGGCGGACATATCGGCTGAGGCGGAACGCATGAGCCGCCTGGTGAATGACCTGCTCTCGCTGGCAAGAGCCGATGCCGGTCAGGTGATCGAGAAGGAGCCTGTGGAGCTGCTGCCGGTCGTGGAAGAGGTGGCGAGAAGGGCGAATTTCCTCCCGCGATCGGGCGATGTGGTCTGGCGAACGGAGGATCTGTCGCAGCTGAGCGGCGTGGTGGTGAACGGCAGTCGGGATTATCTGCAGCAACTGCTGTTTATCTTCATCGAAAATGCCTTCAAATATACGCTGCAGGGCGAGGTGGTGCTCGGCGTGCGCCAGGCGCCGGGGCAGATCGGCATCAGCGTGCGCGACACGGGCATCGGTCTGGACAAGGACGAGGTGCCGCTGATCTTCGAGCGCTTCTATCGCGCGGATCCGTCGCGCGGCCTCGTGGGCGGTACCGGACTCGGGCTGTCGATCGCCAAGTGGATCCTCGACGAGCATGGCGGTTCCGTGGAGGTCTATACGCGCAAGGGGCATGGTTCGACGTTTGTCATCTGGCTTCCTGTGCTGGAGCAGGAATCGGGAAGGCTGGAGACTCCTGACAAACGCGAGGAGAAGCAAGACTTTTCTCCCGAAGAGTAGTACACTAGAAGAAGTGAAGGGAGGACAGGACTGATGGAAGTCGTCAAGATAACTCCGCGCGGTTACTGCTACGGCGTCGTGGATGCGATGATGCTGGCGATGCAGACCGCCAGGAATTTCAACCTGCCGCGTCCGATATACATCCTGGGCATGATCGTCCACAACCGTCATGTGACGGAGGCATTTGATAAAGAAGGCATCATCACGCTTGATGGCGAGAATCGTCTCGAGATCCTGAAGAAGGTCGACAAGGGGACGGTGATCTTCACCGCGCACGGCGTGTCGCCGGAGGTGCGCAAGCTGGCAAGGGAGAAGGGGCTGACTGTTGTGGATGCCACCTGTCCCGACGTGACCAAGACCCATGATCTGATCCGCGAGAAGACGGAGGCCGGCTATGAGATCATCTACATCGGCAAGAAGGGACATCCGGAGCCTGAAGGGGCAGTCGGCATCGCGCCGAAGCATGTCCATCTGATCGAGAAGGAAGAGGAAATCGGAGAGCTCGATCTTGCGGCAGACAAGATCGTGATCACGAACCAGACGACGATGAGTCAATGGGATATTCGCCATATCATGAACAGGTTGCTCGAGAAATACCCGCATGCCGAGGTGCACAACGAGATCTGCATGGCCACCCAGGTGCGGCAGGAAGCGGTCGCCGAGCAGGCGAAAGGCACGGATCTCTGCATCGTCGTGGGCGATCCGCGCAGCAATAACTCCAATCGCCTGGCGCAGGTGGCGGAGGAGATCGCGGGCGTCAAGGCCTATCGGATCGCCGACATCTCGGAGCTCGATCCCGAATGGCTGAAGGGCGTAAGGCGCGTCTCCGTGACGTCCGGAGCCTCGACGCCGACGCCGCTCACCAAGGAAGTGATCGATTATCTGGAGCGATACGATCCGGAAGATCCTGAGACCTGGCCGATCCGACGGACGGTCGACATGAGCAGGCTGCTGCCGAGGATTCGTGAGAAGACGGCTGAAGCGGAGTGAGAGACGGCTTCGCCGTCTCTCCGGCGATTCCGGGGGCTGGCGCAGGCTTGCCGCGATGTGGCAAAGTTTCCGTACATCCATCTGGGAATAGGGCTTGACGCCGCCAGGATTATCGGCTATATTTACTTTAACACTTAAAAGCGTATAAGCGTTGAAGCGAACAAGCGCTAAAATATGATTGGAGAGATTGCAATGATAGCCATTACCTCGAACAGCATTACGGAAGAACGCATCCAGGAGATCGTGCATTTCATCGAGAAACGTGGGCTGCAGGCGCATGTGTCCCGGGGCATCGATCGGACGGTCATCGGCATCATCGGCAAGTTCGAACCGACCCTGGCTGAACAGCTCAGACAGATGAAGGGCATCGAGAACGTCGTGCGCATCTCGAAGTCCTACAAGCTGGCGAGCCGGGACTTCCACCCGGATGATACGATCATCGAGATCAAGGGAATCCGCATCGGCGGAGATGAGCTGATCGTCATGGGCGGTCCCTGCGCGGTCGAGAGTCCGCAGCAGATCGACGAGATCGCGCGCATCGTCAAGGCGGCGGGCGGTCAGGTGCTGCGCGGCGGCGCATTCAAGCCTCGCACCGGTCCTTACAGCTTCCAGGGCATCGGCGTGGAAGGCCTGGAGATGATGGCCGAAGCGGGCCGCAAGCATGGGCTGCTGACGATCACGGAGGTCATGACGCCGGAATACGTCGATGTCGTTGCAGAATATGCGGATATTCTGCAGATCGGCACTCGCAATATGCAGAATTTCGATCTGCTTCGCAAGGTGGGTTCGACGCGCAAGCCGGTTCTCCTGAAGCGCGGCTTCGCCGCCACCTATGATGAGCTGCTTAACGCGGCGGAATACATCCTCGCAGGCGGCAACCCGTATGTGATGCTGTGCGAGCGCGGCATTCGCACATTTGAGACCTATACGCGCAACACCCTCGATCTGACGGCGATTCCGGTGCTGCAGCAGCTCAGCCATCTGCCGGTGATCGCGGACCCGAGCCATGGAACCGGACGGCGCGAGCTGGTCGAGACGATGAGCAAGGCAGCCGTGGCCGCAGGCGCGAACGGGCTGATCATCGAGATGCATACCGACCCGGACAACTCGATGACGGGCGATGGCGTACAATCGCTGTTCCCGGATCAATTCGTCAACCTGCTCAAGGACTTTGAGAAGCTGGCGCCAATCGTCGGCAAGAAGTTCGATACGAAGAGGAATGCCGAGTTCGTATTGGTCTGAGTACCATGTTGTCACGCTTTATTCCCGGGAGGGTTGAAGAGCGTCCAGTCGCTCCTCAACCTTCCGTTTTTTCTTCGGCGCTGCTTGTGGTTGTCGGCTTCCGGCGGCCAGCAGCCTGATCCATCCACATGCATGCGCAACGATTCCTTCCCCGGAAAGCTCAATTCGTCCACGAAAAAACCTTACACAACATGTCATATAGAAAGCGTTTGCAGATACATTTCGTATCTCAGGGCGGAATATTTACCAAATTCTTCTATATGTAATGTAAGCTGACATGGCCATAAAAAATACCTGACATGACTATTGACGATAACCTCCTATAGATTTATAATTACGACTATAATGATCGAAACTTGAACGTTCGGCATCCAATGAGAGGCGAATGTTCGGAAATAGGGAGGAATCATACATGTCAGTTCAGAGCGTTCTTGAGCTTATCAAGGAGAAGAACATCGAGTGGGTTGATTTTCGCTTCACCGACCTGTCCGGCAGATCCCATCATATCACCTTGCCGGCATATCAAGTGAGCGAGGAGACTTTTGAGAATGGGGTTGCTTTCGACGGTTCGTCGATCCCGGGCTTCCGCGGCATTGAAGAGTCCGACATGGTCATGCTGCCAGATTCGGAATCGGTATATGTCGACCCGTTCACCGCGCATCCTACGCTGATCGTCCTCTGCGACATCTTCACTCCGGAAGGCGAGGCATATGATCGCGACCCGCGCGGCATCGCCAAGAGAGCCGAGCAATACCTGAAGTCGACGGGCATCGGAACGGCAGCCTACTTCGCGCCTGAGTCCGAATTCTTCATCTTCGACGATGTTCGCTACGAATACACGCAGAATTCCTTCATCGCCACGGTTGATTCGGTGGAAGCTCACTGGAACTCGGGCCGCAGCGAAGAGGGCGGAAACCTGGGCTTCAAGGTGAAGCACAAGGGCGGATACGTTCCGGTTCAACCTGTCGATACGCAACAGGACATCCGTTCCGAGATCAGCCGCCTGCTGACGGAAGCCGGCATCAAGGTGGAGCGTCATCACCACGAGGTGGCAACGGCTGGCCAAGGCGAGATCAACTTCCGCTTCGATACGCTGGTGAAGACGGCCGACAACCTGATGAAGTACAAGTACATCATTCACAACACGGCTCGCAAGTTCGGCAAGACCGCTACGTTCATGCCGAAGCCTCTGTTCGGCGACAACGGCAACGGCATGCATACGCACCAATCGATCTTCAACGGCGATACTCCGCTGTTCTATGACAAGGACGGCTACGCCAACATGAGCGAGACTGCCATGTACTACATCGGCGGCATCCTGCATCATGCTCCGGCGCTGATCGCCCTCACCAACCCGAGCACGAACTCGTTCAAGCGCCTCGTGCCAGGCTATGAAGCACCGGTTAACCTCGTGTTCTCGAAGGGCAACCGTTCTGCAGCCATCCGTATCCCGGTTGCTGCTGTGACTCCGAAGGGTGCTCGCATCGAGTTCCGTACGCCGGACTCCACGGCCAACCCGTATCTGGCATTCGCCGCGATGCTGCTGGCCGGTCTGGACGGCATCAAGAACAAGATCGATCCGCGCAAGCTCGGCTACGGTCCGATCGACAAGAACATCTATGAACTGTCCGATGCCGAGAAGGCTGAGATCCGCAGCGTGCCTGCATCCCTGGACGAAGCGCTGGACAATCTGGAAGCCGATCATGCCTTCCTGCTTGAAGGCGGCGTGTTCACGAAGTCGTTCCTCGACAACTACATCGCATTCAAGCGTGAAGAAGCCAAGGCTGTCAGCATCCGCATTCATCCATACGAATACGCGCTGTACTACGATTGCTAATCGGACTCATCCATGGAGCGCCTCAGGTCACTACGGTGACCGGGGCGCTTTTTCATGCGAAGCCATCATCGTTCGTACATTAAAGAAATCGTCCAATCATCTTGTCAAGACAGCGTTTTCCAGACTTGAACGCGATTTTGAATACTGCTATGATTAAGCATATTAGATGGAGGAGAAAGGTGTAGAGACCATGAAGAGAGCTTATAATTTCAATGCCGGTCCTGCAGCTCTGCCGCTTGAGGTCCTGCAGAAAGCGCAGGAACAGCTCGTGGAGTATGAGGGCATCGGCATGTCGATCATGGAAATATCCCACCGCAGCAAGGAATACGAGAAGGTGAATCATGATACGCAGGTGTTGCTGAAGGAACTGCTCGGCATTCCTGACGGCTACAAGGTGCTGTTCCTGCAAGGCGGCGCGAGCACGCAATTCGCGATGGTCCCGATGAACCTGCTGAAGCCTGGCAAGACGGCGGCATACGTGGATACGGGAAGCTGGGCGAAGAAGGCGATCGCGGAAGCCAGGCTGGTCGGAGAGGTGCAGGTGGTGGCCAGCTCGAAGAGCGACGGGTACGCATCGGTTCCTGCGCTGGACAACCTGGAGTTGCCGGACAACGCCGCCTACCTGCATATCACCTCCAATGAAACGATCGGGGGCATCCAGTACAAGACGTTCCCGGATACCGGGGATGTGCCGCTCATCGCCGATATGTCCAGCGATATCCTGTCGCGTCCGATCGATGTCAGCAAGTTCGGCCTCATCTATGCCGGAGCGCAGAAGAACCTCGGCCCTTCCGGCGTAACGGTGGTCATCGTTCGCGAAGATCTGGTCGAGCCGAACGAACATATCCCGACGATGCTGCGCTACAGCACGCATCTGGACAATGATTCCCTGTACAATACGCCTCCGGTCTATTCGGTCTACATGGTGAACCTGGTGCTGAACTGGATCAAGGACAACGGAGGCCTGGCCGCCATGGAGAAGCGCAACCAGGAGAAGGCGCAGCTCATCTATGACGTGATCGATCAGAGCGGCGGATTCTACCGCGGCGTCGCCAGGCCGGAATACCGTTCGCCGATGAACATCACATTCCGCCTGGAGAATGAAGAGCTGGAGAAGCTGTTCATCAAGCAGTCGCAGGAGCAGGGCTTCGTTGGTCTCAAGGGCCATCGCAGCGTCGGCGGCCTGCGCGCTTCGACCTACAACGCGGTTCCGTATGAGAGCTGCGCGGCGTTGAGGCAATTTATGCTGGACTTCCTTGAGAAGAACGGATGATCGACCTCCAACTTTCGTCTGTTGACGATCTTCATCGATCTCGAGCCTTGTATAAGACCGTCGAGCTGCGGCTGACGGTCTTGTTGTGTGCGGAGATGCCGGACTTCGGCCGCGCTTCGCCGGCCTGCACGAAGGCGGCGAAAGGCTGGACCCGGCATCTGACGCCCGCAGGCTGAAGGTTCAAGTTCCAATGCAACGAGGTGTTCGCATGCCATTTCACATCGTGCTCGTTGAACCGGAGATTCCGGCCAACACCGGCAACATCGCCCGCACTTGCGCGGCTACGGGGACGCATCTGCATCTGGTGCGGCCGCTGGGCTTTCGAACCGATGACCGGACGCTCAAGCGCGCCGGTCTGGATTATTGGTTTGCCGTGAAGATCCATTATTATGACTCCTTCCAGGAAGTGCTGGACCAGCATCCGGGAAGTAACTTTTTCTACGCGACGACGAAGGCGGCGAAACGTTATACGGACTTCCGGTTCCGGGAGGGGGATTTCTTCGTCTTCGGCAAGGAAACGAAGGGGTTGCCGGAAGAATTGATCAAGGCGAATCCCGAGACATGCATGAGGCTGCCGATGACGGGTGATGTGCGCTCGCTCAATCTCGCCAACTCCGCGGCGATTGTGGTCTATGAGGCGCTGAGGCAGAATGACTTTCTGGGCCTGAGATGAATTTTGTCATCGACCCTGGGAATTTATGGAGAATGGCGGCAGGATTTTTAAAGGAAAAGGCGAAATAATTATAATTGACATACGGGATCTCTCCCACTGCATACATAATCCTTGTAGTATCAATCTGTAGATGGGCAGATATCTCCGAACTGTTGACGCAGCCGCAAGCGACGCCTGGCGATTGCGATCAGCGGGAAAATCCACATTGACTTCAGGAGGGTAACTAGCATGAGACCAATAGGCGTGGTCAGGAAAGTTGATCAGCTCGGGAGACTGGTTCTTCCGAAATCGTTGAGAAAGAGATTTAATATGAATGAAGGCGATCCAGTAGAAATTCTTGTTCAAGGTGAACATATTATTCTGGAACGTTACAAGCCGCATTGTGTGTTGTGCAGTTCCACGGATCAGGTGATTGAATACCGTGAGCGCTACATCTGCAAATCATGTGTGGAAAACTTGATTCAGCAGATTCAATAACGATATGGCATCAAAAAAAGCCTGTTCGCTTCTTCAAGTGAACAGGCTTTTCTCATGGTCGGATGCGGTCAGACGCAAGGGAAGCTTACAGTCCTTTGGTCTTGTCGTCCAGAAAGCCGGCGGTCAGAATGGAGCCGACGAGCAGAACGATCGTAGAGATCACAAGCCAGAATACCGGTGTCAAAGTCCTTACCCCCAATTCCTCGAACGAAAGTCATCTTCCGATACATAGTATATCCACATTATACATAAGACCGGGCAAAAAGAAAATGACAAAACTCCAAACAAACGGTGAACATGCGGCGGAAAACGGTCGAATGATTCCGCTCTGTGTGAGACATCCTAAACCCGTGAGATCAATCCAACAGGCAGGTGCGATGCATGGCAGACAACGATCTGGAACTCAGGAACGAATGGGCCGAAGACAAAGCGGCGACAGACCGCAATGATGAACATCCGCGAGCTGATTCGGCAACGGAAGATGATGCGGATGATGCGGTTCGCGCGATCATCAATGCCCGGGACAGCAACCGGGATCGCTGCTAGCGGCGGAAGCTGGCACAGAGGCACGCATGGCAGACAGCAAGCATATGGCGGAGCAAGGGTGAATCGTCCGGGCTCCGCCATTTTCATGGCTTCGCGGATGGGCATGAAAGCAATTTGTCCCTAAATCCTACTAATTTTATGCTTGACGAATATTCGCATAACTTATATCATATTAATAGAAATGATTATTAGTTAGTATATTTATTAATGTTAATTCCAGAACTCGCTTACGAATCTCATCAATTGGAAGAATCATAGCTTGTTTTGCACACTTTCATGATTCGACAAATTGAGGGGGGGTGTCAAGCCGACGAATTGACAGCGTTTTCAATTTTTCTTTATTAACATGTATGTTAAGAAGGGTCGAAGAAGATAAGGAGGGTATAAGAAAATGAAAAGATGGTTAATCGCATTGCTCAGTGTCCTGATGTGTGTATCCTTGTTGGCGGCTTGTACAGGGGGCGGAGGCAACAACAGCGGCAATACAAACAACAACAATACAACCACGAACAACAACTCGGGGGGCGGAAGCAGCAATACCGGTGGCGGAAGCAATGCCGGGACGACGCCGGCTCCGGCTGATGATGGGCCGGCCTTCGAGTGGGCGATCGACACGAATCTGTCCGGTGAGATCACGATGTGGAGCTTCCTGATCGGCAACCCGGTATTCGCGGATCTCCTTCCGGAGTTCAACAAGGTCTATCCGAACATCAAGGTGAACATCGTCGAGATCGAATTCGGCGAGATGCATGACAACCTGCAGAACACGCTGGCAGCAGGCAGCGGCGCGCCTGACATCGCGCTGGTCGAGGAAGGTCAGTTCGGCCGCTACAACTACGGCGGCATGCTGGAGGACCTGCTGCAGGCTCCGTATAACGTCGGACGTCTGAAGGACCTGATTCCGGAGTACAACTGGACGCGTTGGCAATCGGTGGACGGCAAGCATCTCTACGGCATGCCTTGGGACATCACTCCGCTGGTCACCTACTATCGCGCGGACATCATCGAGGAGCTCGGCTTCCCGTCCGACCCGGCGGAGTTCGGCGAATACATCAAGGATCCGGAGAACTGGATCACGCTTGGCGAGGCGCTGAAGGCCAGCGGCAGATATCTGCTCGAGTTCCGCGACCTGCCGGTGCAATGGGCGGCCAACCAATACGGATACTTCAACTCGAATCTCGAATGGCAGCGCAATCAGGAAGATCTGATCAGCCTGATGGAAACTTCCCTGCGCACGCAGCAGCTTGGCCACAGCGCAGAGGTCTCCGTCTATTGGGAAGAAGGCCAGCAGTATCTGGAGCAAGGCAAGCTGCCGCTCATCGTGCTCGGTTCCTTCGCGGCGCGCGAGCTGTCGAACTGGGTGCCGGACCAGGCGGGCAAATGGCGCGTCACCAACGCTCCGCTCGGCGTCAAGGGCGGTCAGGGCGGTTCGAGCTTCGTCATTCCGGCACAGAGCAAGAACAAGGAAGCCGCGTATGCGTTCATCGAATGGATGAACCTGTCTGAAGAAGCCTGGAAGGTATTCTCGTCCGAGAGATATTCGATCCAGTCCGGCTACAAGCATATCTGGGAGAAGGAATGGTATCAGAACAGCACCAACTCCTTCCTCGGCGGTCAACGAGACATCGAGCTGTATTCGTCGCTTTCTGATACGATCCTGCCGAAGAAGCTGACGAGACTGGACGGCAGGGCTTACGACGAGATCTGGCTGCCGAGCATCCTCGCCGCATTCGACAACTATACCGATCCTCGCGCGGCGCTACAGCAGATCCAGGAGGATATCTACACGGTGCTTGGTCCGGACATCGAAAAGTTCAAACAAGAGTTGGCTCAGTAATGGGAAAGGTCCAGCTGCCGCCCAGCCGCAGGCCGTTCGGCCGCAGGCGGCAGCCTCTTGTTTGGGTGCCTTCACTAGGCAGATGAGGCATCATTCAGATCGGGCATCATCATGAACCGGAGCATCTTGCGACGCATCATCCAGGGCGATCAGTTGACAGGATGACTCAGCACTTCCTGTTATCCGAAGAGAGTGTCCTGTTGTCTGTCAGGCATCTGTGTGATTGATCAGGACAGTCTCTTCGGTTTGCTGTTCACGCAGGGAATGTATCTTTGTCTATATCCCGCAGTACATAGGGGGACATTCGTGATGTTACGATTGCTTCGCAAATACGCGGTATCCATTGTTGTGATCGGTCTGCTCATCATCGGCTTCCTGCTGTGGAATGCATCGCGGGGCTACGATGATCAGGCGATGGCCAATATCCCCACCTACGAGGGTGTGGATCTCAGTTCGACGCTCGCCGGGACGGATATCCGGAGCAGACTTGAACCGTCCTATCTGAAATATTACAACAACTGGCAGGAACAGGGAGCCGCTGATACGACCGGCGTGGAGATCGTCATATCCGGCTCGGATTATGCCGCGGTAAGCGATGCGGGAACGCGGATGGAGCGCGACCTTGGAGGCGAGCCTGGGCCCGTCCTGGCACTCATCGAGGAGAACAGCTGGGTCGAGTACAGGATCAATGTGCCCACGGACGGCTTCTACCAGATGGGCATGACTTACTATGCGATCGAAGGCAAGCGCTCCAGCGTGGTCAGGAGCATACAGGTTGACGGGGTCTTCCCCTTCTATCAGGCGAAGAAGGTGGAGTTTCCCCGCATGTGGCGGGAGAGCGGCCCGCCATGGCGGGACAACCAGGGCAATGAATTCAACCCGCGGCGTGAAGAGGTATTCGGATGGCAATACCGGGATTTCCGCGATTCGGAAGGCAAGGTGTCGGAGCCTTTCCGCTTCTATCTGACGAAGGGAGAGCATACGATCCGCATCAACGCCATCCGCGAGCCGGCTGCCATCAAGTCGATCCATGTCTTCTCGCCGCGACTGGTGCCCACTTATGAGGAAGTGAAGGCCCAATACGAAGCGCTCGGCTACAAGCCTACCTCGGGCTTCTATCAGCATTTCCAGATGGAGGAGGCGATCCTCCGCTCTGACCCGACCCTGAAGCGGATCGAGGAGCGTGAACCGGCTACCGAACCGTTCGACAAGGATGCGATCGTGCTGAATGCGTTCGGCGGCCTGAACTGGAAGCGGGGCACGCAATGGGCGGAATGGGAGTTCGAGGTGCCGGAGAGCGGGCTGTACAATATCGGCGTTCGCTTCGGGCAATGGTATCTCGACGGCGCGCCCGTGCAAAGGCTCATCACGATCGACGGCGAGCTGCCGTTCCGGGAGATGAATGACGTCGTCTTCCCGTACAGGCAAGCGCTTCAATTCAAGCGCTTCGGCACGGAGGACGAGGATTACCTGTTCTATCTCGAGGCGGGCAAGCATCGCATCCGCATGGAAGTGCAGATCGGCACGCTGGGCGAGGTGTTCGAGGCCGTTACGGATGTTTCCTCCGAAATGTCGCTGCTCAGCCGGGAGGTGCTGAAGATCACCGGCACCAACCCCGACCCGAACCGGGAGTGGGATCTGGAACGGAACATCCCGAATCTGATCCCGCGCCTGCATACGATGGCTCGGGTCCTGGACGATTCACTGCAGAAGCTGTTCGCCTTCGGCATCGAGAAGAACAGCGCCCAGGCGAGCCCGCTGTATGAGGCGAGAGACAGGCTGCTGGACATGGCCGAGGATCCGGAGACGATCCCTGCGCGTCTGACGGCCCTGAACGACCAGCAGGCAGCCCTCGGCAACTGGATCAACAGCATGGTGAACCAGGCGCTGTTGCTTGACTATATGGTGGTGAAGTCGCCTGACATGAAATGGCCGAAGCCGGAAGCTCCGGTGATCTATCGCGTCGGGACGATGATCTATGATTTTGTCAAGTCATTCACCAAGGACTATAACGGCATCGGCAATGTGTACGATGACGAGAAGGCGCTGGAGGTTTGGGTGGCGCGCGGCCGCGACTGGGTGGAGATCATCAAGCAGCTGGTGGATGAGGATTTCACCCCGAACACCGGCATCAAGGTGAATGTGAACACCGTGCCCGCAGGCCAGATGCAGGTGCTGCTGCTCGCCCAGACAGCCGATATCGAACCGGATGTGGCGCTGGGCGTGGAAGGGGAATACCCGATCGACTTCGCGATCCGCGGCGGTCTCGTGAACCTGAACGAGTTCCCGGATTACGAGGAGGTTGCGGCAAGGTTCCGGCCCGGTGCGCTCATACCTTACAAGTACAACGGGGGCGACTACGCGCTGCCGGAGAACCAGAACTTCTACATGCTGTTCTACCGCATCGACATCATGGAGGAGCTCGGCATCACGGAAGACCGGATCCCGCAGACCTGGGATGAAGTGATGGAGATTATCCCGATCCTCCATCAGAACGGGATGGACTTCTATTATCCGCATGCGCCGAACAACGTGCAACAGGCGATCAACGAATTCTCGCCGTTCCTGTTCCAGCATGGCGGAGAGTTCTATCGCGACGGAGGACGCTACTCGAACCTCGATTCTCAGGAAGCCTATGAGGCGTTCAAGAAGTGGACGGATCTGTTCACGAACTACAAGATCGCGAAGCAGGCGGACTTCTATAACCGCTTCCGCACCGGCGAGATGCCGATCGGCGTGGCGGATTACTCCACGTACGTCCTGCTCTCGACCGCCGCGCCAGAGCTGACGGGATGGTGGAAGATGGTGCCGATGCCCGGCGTCAGGAAGGAAGACGGCACGATCGACCGCTCGACTGGCGGCATGGCTCAGACCGGCGTGATCTTCAAGGGTACGGAGATGAAGGAAGAAGCCTGGGAGTTCCTGAAGTGGTGGACCAGCGCAGACGTGCAGGAGCGGTTCGGGACGGAGCTGGAATCGCTGCTGGGCGTTGAGGCGCGTTGGAATACGGCGAACGTCGAGGCGCTGACCAGACTGCCCTGGCAGCAGTCGGACATCGATGCCATCCTCGAGCAGTGGGAGTGGTTCCGCGAACGTGAGGTCGTCCTGGGCGGCTACTATACCACTCGCCATATCGCGAACATCTGGAATGAGATCGTCCTGAACGGCAAGCTGCCGCGGGAGGCGATCGAGGAAGGCGTCAGGGAGATCAACAAGGAGCTTCGCAAGAAGCGCGAAGAATTCGGTCTGGACGAGCCAAGCGCACAGGCGTCCGGTTATGAAGGAGTGAGGACCGTTGACTAGCGACATCCAAACGGTGACAGGCAAGGTGAGGGGGCAGCAGGCCAGGACCGGCATCGGCCGGTATCTGGCCCAGCTCTGGGCGGATCTCAAGCGGGAGCGAGTCTCCTATTTCTTCGTGTTGCCCTTCCTCATCCTCTTTACGTTCTTCATCGTAGTGCCCGTGATTGTCTCGATCTACCTGAGCTTCACCTACTACAACATCCTGGAACCGCCCCGCTTCATCGGGGCCTCCAACTACAGGCTGCTGTTCGTCGACGACGATATCTTCCTGAAGGCGATCGGCACAACGCTGAAGTTCGCGGTGATCACCGGACCTGTCGGGTATATCCTGTCCTTCCTGCTGGCCTGGCTGATCAGCCAGATCCCGCACAAGTACCGCTTCTTCTATACGCTCTGCTTCTATACGCCGTCGATTACGAGCGCGGTGGCGATGGCGGTGGTATGGCAATACCTGTTCGCGGGGGACAGCAAGGGGTTGCTCAACTACTTCCTCATGCAGATCGGAATCCTGGATGAGCCTTATCTGTTCCTGCAGAACGTGGATTCGATCGTCCCGGTCATCATCATCGTCTCGCTCTGGATGAGCATGGGGATCGGCTTCCTGGCCTTCCTCGCCGGCCTTCAGAACGTGCCGAAGGATCTGTATGAAGCGGGAGCGATCGACGGCGTCAAGTATCGTTGGCAGGAGCTCTTCTATATCACCATTCCGGCAGTGAAGCCGCAGCTGCTGTTCGGCGCGGTCATGCAGGTCGTGTTCTCCCTGCAGGTGTTCGATGTCAGCGTGCAGCTCGTCGGGCTGCCCAGCCCGCTCTATGCAGGCCACACGATACTGACCCACCTGTATGACTACGCGTTCATCAAGTTTGAGATGGGTTACGCTTCGGCCATTGCGGTCGTGCTCTTCTTCATGATGCTCGGGTTGAACCGTCTCATCTTTCGCTGGTTGGGGAGGGATTGATCGCCGATGTTTGCCAACAGGTTTAGCTGGGGTAACGTGTTCCTGTATCTGTTTCTGACGCTGCTCGGCCTCCTGATGCTGGCGCCGCTCGTCTATCTGGTGTCCAATGCGTTCAAGCCGATCAACGAGCTGTTTCTGTTCCCTCCGCGATTCTTCGTCGAGAACCCGACGCTGGTCAACTTCTATCACCTGCTGCTCGTCACCAGCACCTCGACCGTGCCCTTCACGCGGTTCATCTTCAACAGCGTGGTGGTGACCGCCGGGATCGTGACCGGCGGCGTGCTCATCTCGGCGATGGCTGCCTATCCGCTGGCGAAGCACAGGATGAGATTCGGCCCGGCGATCTTTAACCTGATCGTCACTTCGATGATGTTCTCGTCGCTGGTGCTGCAGATTCCGCAATATCTGATGATCAGCAAGGTCGGACTGATGAATACCTATTTCGCGATGATCCTGCCGTATCTGGCCGCGCCGGTCGGCATGTTCCTGATGACGCAGTTTCTCCGGCAGATCCCGGATTCGCTGATCGAGGCGGCACGGATCGACGGCGCTTCCGAATGGAAGACCTTCTGGACCATCATCATGCCGCTGCTCAAGCCGGCGATCGCGACCTTCGCGCTGTTCTCATTCATCAACGCCTGGAATGACCCGTATCCGTCCATGGTGTATACGACGAAGGAGCATATGAAGTCGCTGCCTGTAGCCGTGCAGACGATCGGCGGCGGAGCCGGCGTCATCGCGCGGGTCGGGACGCTCGCTGCGGCCAGTCTCCTGATGATCATCCCGACGATCCTCGTATTCATCATCACCCAACGCATGGTGCTTACGACGATGGCGCATTCCGGACTGAAGGAATAGGGGGGAGACCGGTGAGATATGCGTTTACTCGATCCTGGCGATCATTCATCGTGACGCTCTGTCTGGCTGTGCTGATGCCGGTCGCCGTGTACGCTGACAGTCCTTATGAAGGTTACATATATAACAATCTCGAGGAGGACGTCCATTCGATCAACGGTTATTTGTATCTGGACTCGTGGGACGGATTCGGCACGGAGGCAGGACCGTTGAATGCGCCGGAGGATATCTTCGTCGATGCGAATGACCGGATCTATGTCGCCGATGCGGGCAACAACCGGATCCTGCTGCTGGACGATGAGTTCGAGCTGATCCGCATCTACGGCGACGCGGATGGTCCGGGCAAGCTGAACAACCCGAAGGGCGTATTCGTGACCGAGGATGGCACGGTCTATGTGGCGGATACCAACAACAAGCGCGTCGCGGTGTTCAACGCAGACGGAAGCTACGAGCGGGAGATCCCGGAGCCGAAGAGCAGCCTGCTGGGCGACAACTTCGTCTACTCGCCGTCCAAGCTGATCGTCGACAAGCGGGGCTATCTGTTCGTGGTCAGCAACGGGACGACCAACGGCCTCCTGCAGATCTCGCAAAATGGCGAATTCGAGAGCTTCTTCGGCGGCAACCGCGTCTCGTTCAACTGGACCAGGCTGCTCCTCAGATGGTTCGCTTCCGAGGAACAGCGGGCACAGATCGTGGCGGAACGGCCGCTGGAAATCTCGAACCTGTATCAGGATACGGAAGGCTTCATCTATACGACGACGCTGGGCGGCCAATACAACCAGGTCAAGCGCCTGTCGCCGGTTGGGGTCGACACGCTGAACCAGGGCAACGTCTGGTACGGAGATTACTATGTCTCCGGCCCGTTCAGCCTGCCGGCGTTCGTGGATGTGACCGTTGACCGGAATGGCCTGATCACGATCATCGATCAGAACTCGAACAAGGCCTTCCAATACAACAAGCTGGGTTATCTGCTATTCATCTTCGGCGGAACGGGCGAACAGAACGGCCTCATGAAGACGGTGTCGGCGATCGATCAGACATCGGACGGAACGATGTATATCGCGGACAGCTCGCGCAACCGGATCGACCGGTTCCGCACGACACCGTTCGGCGAGCTTGTGCATCGCGCTTCGGCCCTGTACGTGGAAGGGCGATACGAGGAAGCCGAGGAGCTGTGGCGCGAGGTGCTGCGGTATAACAGCAACTACGACATGGCCTACCATGCGATCGGCAAGGCGATGTACAAGGCGGAACGTTATGAGGAGGCGATGCAGTATTTCAAGCTGGCTCGCACCAGAGGGGATTACTCGCAGGCGTTCAAGGAGTACCGGAAGGAACTGATGAGAGAGCATTTCGAATGGATCCTGGTCGGTGTCGTGGTGCTGTTCATCCTGATCCGATACGTGCTGCCGCCGCTTGTTCGCAAGCTGCGCGCAAGGATCGGTTCATCCGGGACGAATTCCCGGCCTCATGCGGGCAACCAGGCGATCGTGAAGGAAGGTGAAGCGGGATGAATACGCTGCGCATGATGGGGAAGGTGCTGCGGCATCCGAATGAGTTTTATTATGACCTTCAGGCGCCGGGGGTAGCCAGATGGTCCCATGCGATTCTGCTGATCATCCTGGCCTTCATCGCCCGGATGATCTCGATCCTGGTGACGGGATACGCCTTCGAGACCCGGGAGCCGTATGAGATCTCCTTCCTGTTCGAGTTTGTCTGGATCGTCGTGCCGTGGATCAGCTGGTCGATCTCCAACTGGGCGGTCAGCACGATCCTCGACGGCGAGGGCAAGTTCAAGGAGATCGTGGTCGGCAGCGCATATGCGCTTGTGCCATACATCGTATTCGTCGTGCCGGTCACGCTGCTGACGAATGTGCTCTCGCTGGATGAAGCCTCGACCTACCGATTGTTCATGAGCATCATCCAGTTCTGGGTGATCCTGCTGTTCCTGATCAAGGTGAGAGTGCTGCATGACTTCGAGATCGGGAAGATGATCTGGATCACGATCCTGACGCTGATCGGGATGTTCATCATGTGGTTCGTCTGCTTCATCCTGTATGGCCTGATCGACGAGTTCGTCAATTTCATCATCAATCTCTTCAAAGAGATTAGCTTCAGGACGTAGGGAGGGGAGAGCATGAGCAAGAGAACGAAACAGTGGATCGGTTGCATCTTGGTCATCGCCTTGCTGCTCGGAACGCGCGGCATCTACCTGAATGCGATGGAGGGCGAAGCCGCGCGCGAGGCAGTGAATCCTGCCGCGTCAGGCGCTTCTACCTCGGGCAGCGGTGCGGTGAAGTCCGTGCAGTCCAGCTCTTCTCCGTCTGCGTCCCCTGCTGTCCAGGCCAGCCAGCCTGCAGCAGGTTCTGAGGTGCGCGCAGCCAGCAACGGAACCGCGGAACCGGTGGAGATCCCGGAGCTGACGGCTGCGCTGGTCGGCACAAAGATGGCGGAGAATGACCGTCTCGAGCTGTATGTTGATGAGACGACCGGGAACGTGCGGCTGGTTGACAAGCAGACCCGGCGGGAATGGCATGGCGCGCCGCCGATGGATAAGCGGACACCTCCCAACAACATCAAGTTCGTGCAGGCGCCGGTGCATCTGAAATACACGACCGGCACCGAGCTGAGTCAGACCTATTCCCTGCAGGATGCGGAGAATACGACTACCGTCGAGGCGATCGAGGGCGGAGCGCGGGTCACGATCACCTTCGCGAACCACGGCATCACGCTGTCCGTCGAGTATCGTCTGACCGAGCAAGGGCTGGCGGTGCGGGTGCCGTTCGAATCGATCCAGGAGCAGGGGCCTTCGCGACTCGTCAGCCTGGAGCTGTTGCCGTTCTTCCATGCCGGATCTCCCTGGCAGCAGGGGGCGGTGTTCGTGCCTGACGGCTCGGGGGCGCTGATGCGGATCAAGGAGCAGCGTGCCCAGAACTTCAATGTGTACTCGGAGTTCATCTATGGCAGTGACCCGGTGTTCCTGAAACATTCCCACACCCAGCTGCTGCCGAACTGGAGACAGTCGATGTTCCCCAAGGAGCAGATCGCATTGCCCGTCTACGGCATCTACGCGGATGGCAGCGGATTCCTGGGGGTGGTCTCGCAAGGGGATACTGATGCGAAGATCAATGCGACGCCGGCGGGCATCCGGAACATCCAGCTGTACCGCGCGTCTGCCGAGTTCATCTACCGCAATGACGACATCATCTTCATCGGCAACAATCCAAGCGAGATTCCGCTGTACCAGGGCCGGATGATCGGCGGTGACCGGATGCTGGAGATCATCCTGCTGCAGGGTGAGGATGCGCATTATGTCGGCATGGCCAAGGCCTATCGCGAATACCTGATCGCTCGCCAGGGGCTGGAGCCGGTCGTTCAGGCGGATATTCCGCTGCAGCTGCGCATCTTCGCGGGTGTGCTGCGTTACGAGGTGATCGGCAAGACGTTCATCAGCATGACGACGTTCGACCAGGTCAAGAGCATCATCGACGCTTACAAGTCGCGCGGCATCCGCGATCTGGAGATCACCATCGAAGGCTGGTCGAAGGGCGGCGTCTATGGCACCCAGCCGCAGCATTTCCCGGTTGAGTCCAAGCTGGGTGGTCTGAAGGGCCTGAAGGAACTGGCAAGCTACGCGAGCAGCCAGGGCGTCCGTCTGTATCTCAAGGCGAATTACGTGAGGCCGTTCGAGGAGGAAGGCGACTTCAGGAGAAACCGCGACGCCGTATACGGCATCAAGAAGGAGCCGCAGCAGAGCTATGACTACTGGCTCGATACCCGATGGAACGATCCGGATAAGCTGTTCTACCTTCTGAAGCCTGAACGTGTCTTCGACAACCATATCTCGAAGGAAATCTCGCGCTACGAGGAGCTCGGCATCGCCGGAGTTCATCTCGATTACATGGGCGATACGCTGTATTCGGACCAGGATCCTAAGAATCTGACGACGCGTGAGGAGACGAAGCAGGTCTGGGTGCAGGCGCTGGATGAGTTGCGTGCGGCGATCGGAAGGACGGCGGTGGATTATGGCAACGCCTACGTGCTGGGCCATGTGGACCGGATCGACGACATCCCGGTTGACTCGAGCAACTTCACCTATCTGGATGAGGCGGTTCCGTTCTATCAGATCGTCCTGCACGGCTATGTGCCTTATACCGCTGAGCCGAGCAATCTGACGGACGATCCGAGGGTGGATCTCCTCCGGAAGCTGGAATACGGGGCGTTGCCCAGTTACGAATTGACGTATGAGCCGACGAGCAACCTGCAGCGGACGATGAAGACGGATCTGTTCAGCTCGGAGTACGTGAACTGGCTGGAGCCGTCGATAGAGGAATACAACCGGATCATGGATCTGTACAGGAAGATCTACGATCAGCCGATCGTGAATCACGAGATTCTGTCCAGATGGGTGAAGCGCACCACCTACGCCAACGGCATCAGCGTGATGGTCAATTACCACAACAAGCCGCAGACCGTGGACGGCTACACGATCGAAGCTTACGGTTATCTCGTGCTGGAAGGAGGCCGATAGGATGAAGAAATGGTTCAGGCTGAATATGAGGCGGCGCAATTTCGTGGAAGGCTATTCCTTTGTCGCGATCTGGATCGTCGGCTTCTTCCTGTTCATGGCGATGCCGCTGGGCATGTCCCTGTACTACTCGTTTCAGCATCTGCAGCCGTCGGGGCAAGGTCTGATCGCGGAGTACGCCGGCGCGTATTACTACATCTCGGCATTCACGAAGGACGTGAACTTCTTGCCGCTACTCCGCACCACGATCGTCACGATGCTCTACCAGGTGCCGCTGATCCTGGTCTTCGCGATGTTCAGCGCGCTGCTCCTGAATCAGAAGTTCAGGGGACGGTTTCTGTTCCGCGGCATCTTCTTCCTGCCCGTCATCATCGCTTCCGGCGCGATCCTGAGAGAGCTGCTGGAGCAGGGGGCGGCGCAGATCCCGATCTTCTCGCAAAGCGATCTGATCTTTGCGTTGAATGATGTTGTGCCGACGAGCGTCCTCATGCCGCTGCTGGAGTTCGCGGATCAGCTGCTGCTGGTCATGTGGGATTCCGGAGTGCAGATCCTGATCTTCCTGGCGGGGCTGCAGACGATTCCGGCGTCGCTCTACGAAGCCGCGAAGTGTGACGGCGCGACGCCCTGGGAGAGCTTCTGGAAGATCACCTTCCCGATGCTGATGCCGATGATCTTCGTGAACACGCTGTACTCGATCGTCAACTCCTTCACGAAGACGGATAACCAGATGATGAACCACATCATCACCAATGTCTTTCGCAACAATGAATATGCCTACGGCTCTGCGATGGGGTGGATCTACTTCGTGATCGTCTTCTTCATCATCGGACTCGTCTTCCTGTTGTTCCGCAGAGGTCTGGCCAATGCCGAGGAGAGGAGGAACTAGCATGCTGACAGCCCTGGAGAGAAAATACAGCGAGATCGCGAGCAAGGTGCAAGACTGGAAGGCCGATCCCAAGGCCAGGCATCTGCAGGCCGTGCTGCAGAAGAGAAGCTCGGTGATCGTGCGCATGGTGATGACGTACCTGCTGTTGCTCAGCCTGTCGTTTATCTTCCTGTATCCGCTGCTGTTCATGGTGTCGCAATCGTTCATGCTGTCCTCGGACATCTCCGATGCGACCGTCCAATGGATCCCTAAGCAGCTGGATTTCAGCAACTATTCGCTGGCGTTCGAGAACATGCGGTACTGGCAGGGGCTGCGCAACAGCCTGATCATCTCGATCGGCGCCTCGCTCATGCAGATGCTCAGCTGCGCCCTGGTCGGATACGGGTTCGCGAGATACCGGTTCCCGGGATATGGCATCTGGCTCGGGCTGCTGGTCTTCACCTTCCTCGTGCCGCCGCAGACGATGGTGGTGCCGCTGTATATTTTCTACAGCAATCTGAACTGGACGAACACGTACTGGCCGTTCTTCCTCCCGGCGCTGATGGGGCACGGGCTTCGCGGAGCGCTGTTCGTGCTGATCTTCATCCAGTTCTTCCGCCGGCTGCCGGCCGTGCTGGAGGAAGCGGCGAGGATCGACGGAGCCGGACCGTTCCGAACCTACTTTACCATCATGCTGCCGCTGGCCAGACCGGCGCTGCTGGTCGTGTTCCTGTTCTCTGTCGTCTGGCACTGGAACGATCTGTTCTATCCGAACATCTTCCTGCGCAGCCCGGAATTCTATAACCTGTCTCAGCTTCTGTCAAACTTTAACGGCGTGAGAACCGCGCAGATGGCGTCGATGCAGCAGATCATGTCCGCTTCGGCGGTGCTTGGCGGCGTGTCCAACTTCATGAATCAGATCATGGCCGGCGTCGTGATCACCATCTTGCCGATGCTGATCCTGTATCTGGTCGCGCAGCGTCACTTCATCGAGAGCGTGGAGCGGACGGGGATCGCGGGCGATTGATGCGGAATGTCGCTTGCTGCGGATGAAGGCGATTGATTGGGAAAGTTGCAAGCTGCGGGTGAAGGCGATTGATGGGGAAAGTTGCAAGCTGCGGGTGAAGGGAATCGCGAAGGTCTCGTCTGATGCGGGAGTCGTGGCGACGGTGATGGGTTGTTCGGAATGCCTGACGAACAGGATCAGGAGAGCCTTGCTTGCATTCAGCGGTGATGGATGACAGGTGCGGAGATGTGCAGCTTCGCGACCGGTGGGGAGTCATGACGGCGATCTCCCGTTCGCGGAGCTGCAGGATACGCGGACGATTCATGCGAAACCGATACCGGGAGGTTGATTATGCCTAGTAACAGGAAGCTGGTGGCGATTGTTGCGTTGGCTGCGCTTGTGGTGGCCATTCTGACGATCGGGCTGACAAGCCTCTGGATCCGTGATTTTGATGCCAGGAAATCGAGCAGGGAGCCGGACCGTAAGGCGCAGGGCGAGCCTGAAGCGAAGGGGCCTGCCGAGCCGGCGGCGACCTGGGAGGGTCCTGCCTTTACGATTCACATCGACGCTTCCGACCGCTCACGGCAGGTGAGCCCGACGCTGTATGGCATCTTCTTCGAGGATATCAACTATGCCAGTGACGGGGGCCTGTACGCGGAGATGGTGCAGAATCGGTCGTTTGAATTCGACAATCCGCTGTTTGCCTGGAGCAGATATGTGGAGAGCGGCGGAGCAGGCACGATTGAAGCGATGAATGATCGGCCCTTGAATGGCAACAATCCGACCTATGTGCTTCTGACTGTGGAGGAGGGCGGCTTCGGCGTCGGCTTGTCCAATGCCGGATACGGCGGCATGTATGTGGAAAGCGGACGATCCTACGATTTCAGCGTCTATGCCCGCGCCGAAGATGCGGCCGGCTCGAACCTGAGCTTGCTGGTGCAGCTGCTCTACGATGCGGATGCCGAGCTTGCCCGATGCGAGATCAGCGGTCTGGGCAGCGATTGGCAGAAGCATGGTTGCACCCTGACGGCGTCGGGTACGAGCACGAAGGCGAGGCTGCTTGTCACCGCGAGCGAGCGCGGGAAGGTGGCGCTGGACATGATCTCGCTCTTCCCGCAGGATACATGGAAGCATCGGGAGAACGGGCTGCGCGCCGATCTGGCGGAGATGCTGGATGAGCTGAAGCCGAGCTTCCTTCGCTTCCCTGGCGGATGCATCGTCGAAGGCGGTTCGATCGAGAACCATTACCGCTGGAAGAATACGGTCCTCCCGCTGGAGGAGCGCCAGGTTCAGCGGAATCAATGGGCGAACAACTATTACCAATCCTTCGGCCTGGGGTATCATGAATACTTCCTGCTGGCCGAAGATCTCGGCGCCGAGCCGCTGCCAGTCATCTATGCAGGCATCACCTCCTGCCACGGCAATCCGCCGATGGTGTCGATCCCCGATATGCAGGAGTATATCGATCATGCGCTGGACCTGATCGAGTATGCCAACGGCGATGCGGAGACGACCGAATGGGGGGCGCTGCGCGCCGCCAATGGCCATCCGGAGCCGTTCAACCTGAAGTATATGGCGATCGGCAATGAACTGGTTGGTTCCAACTATTACACCCGCTACAAGATGATCTATGACGCGATCAAGGAGAAATATCCGGATATCCAGCTGGTCTTCAGCGCCGGCTGGTCTCCGACCGATGTGACTTACCATGAAGCATACAGGTGGCTGGCGCGCAACGGCAATCCGGCCGACATCGTCGACGAGCATATGTACCAGGCGCCTGCATGGTTCCTGAGCAATGTGAATCGCTATGACGACTTTGACCGCAACGGTCCGAAGGTGTTTGTAGGCGAGTACGCGGCCCATGGCAATGGACGCCGCAACAATCTGGAAGCGGCGATAGCCGAGGCGGCCTTTATGACCGGGCTGGAGCGCAACTCGGACGTCGTGGTGATGGCCGCTTACGCGCCGCTCTTCGGCCGAACAGGCTACGTGCAGTGGCAGCCGAACCTGATCTGGTTCGACCAGTCGCGGGTCTATGGCACGCCGAGCTATTATGTGCAGCAGATGTTCAGTCGCCATGTCGGCGATTATGTGGTGCCGACCCGGGTGGAGAAGCATGAGACGGCGGATAGGTCTGAACCGCGCGGCTCGATCCTGCTCGGAACCTGGGCGACGCAGGTGGAATATGACGATGTGGTGGTCACGGATCCAGACGGGAATGTGTTGCTTTCCGAGGATTTCGAAAGCGCGGACAGCCTGAAGCGCTGGAGTCCGTCACGCGGCAACTGGTCGGTGGAAGGCGGCGTGCTGAAGCAGAAGTCGACCGATACGGACGTGAGGTTGTTCTTCCCCGAAGGAAATGAGTGGACGGATTACATCCTGACGCTCAAGGCGCGCAAGATCGGCGGGCATGAAGGCATGCTGATCGGATTTGCGGTGCAAGGTTACGATGATTACTACTGGTGGAACATCGGCGGATGGAACAACACGCTGACCGCGGTCGAACGCGCTATCGGCGGGGTGAAGTCCATCGTCGGCGAGACGAGCAACCGGACAGTGACCACCGGAGTGTGGTACAACATCCGGATCGAGGCGATCGGCGGCACGTACCGCTGCTACCTGGACGATGTCCTCATCCACGAATGGACGGAGACGCCGGCTGACACGCTGTTCAGCGTCGCGACCTACGACGAAGAGAGCGGCGAGCTGATCGTCAAGGTCGTGAATGCGGCAGGCGAAGCCAAGGAGGTCGGGCTGAGCCTTGCGGGCGTGCGGTCGGTCGCCGATACGGCCAGGATCATCGTCCTTACGGGCGATCCGGCGGATGAGAATTCGCTCCAGGAGCCGAACAAGGTGGTGCCGACGGAGAGCCGGGTCACCGGACTGGGCCGCGAATTCACCCATACATTCCCGGCGAATTCGGTGACGGTCATGCACATACCGGTGGAACTCTAGCATATGGCGGGGGCTGTCTAAAAAATCCCTAAAATGAAAAGTGGACGGAAAGCCAATACGGTTTTCCGTCCATTCTTATTCCATAGTGTCTCCAGGAAGGCAGCGAGGCGGATGCTCGCCACCTTCAGTAGATTGT
>CALGAO010000087.1 GCA_937957685.1 uncultured Paenibacillaceae bacterium | reverse complement strand
AGGAGAACATTCCAGCAATGTGGCTGGCTGCCATGCAACAGCCCGACTTCCGAACCCTGAATGAGTTTCGTGGCGTTTCATTTTAGGGACTTTTCAGACAGCCCCTTTTCAGTTTCCTTGATAACGTTTGCTTGGCCATCGGATTAACAAATGAAGTGAAATGTTTAACTTCATGGGTGAACTGAGGATCAAGCCGGGACCAGCCTTCTGCCGCAACGGAACGTCGATCCCCGTCCCGGCTACTTGTCTGCTTCGACGGTTGGCTCCTGGGCGGGGGTTCTGGCCGCCCGCCGGGCGTTGGCAGACTCCATGGCCCTCAGCCTGGCCTCATGCTCCTCGAGAGCCTTGCGGCCGACGATGACGCGGCACTGGTAGATCGGCATGCCTTGCTTGCTGAACTTGGCCTCATATTCGGTCATGACATGGCCCTCCGGCAATCCGCCGGCATGCAGGTCGAAGGTGATGTCCGCCATGCGCAGTCCGGTATCCGCAAAGCTGTTGAGAGAGAACTCGAAGAGCGACTTCGAGTCCGTGCGCAGGTAGATCTCGCCGCGTTCATTCAGGATCTCCATGTATTTGCGAAGGAAGCGGGGATGCGTCAGACGGCGCTCCGCGTGCCGTTTCTTCGGCCACGGATCGCTGAAGTTGAGGTAGATGCGTTCCAGCTCTCCCGGAGCGAACAGCTCATCGATGTATTCGATGTTGAACAGCACCAGCGACAGGTTGTCCGGCTCTCCCCGTCCCGCTGCCGCATGCACCTCATACGCCTTCTCACCGCCGCGCCGCAAGAGTTCGTCGTATCGGTCGATCCCTATATAGTGAATGTCCGGATGGCGCGCGCTCATCTCGCTGATGAACGTTCCCTTGCCCATCCCGAGCTCGGCGTGGATCGGCTTGCCTCCGGCTATCCTGCTCCATTCGCCGCGCCGCTGCCGCCCGTCGAGCACGATCAGGCGATCATGCTCCGCCAGCCATTCCTTCGTTCCAGTCTTACGTCTCAGTCGCATGCTTGGCCTCCATATCAGCTGTCATAAGTATATCCATAAGTGTATCCATCCGTATATCCATCCGCCTGCAGACGCCAACCGCCTGAACGGCTGTGTCCCGAACATTCGTTGCCTGCTTGTGGCCTGTGATCAGAATGACCTGGAGCTGACGGCAACAACAAGATCGACAACCCACAACCCTGGCACGGGCTGACTGTCTGCAGTCGTACAGATCATCCGTGTTCGACGGAATCAACCCCGTTTCAATCCCGTATTATAATATATAGCAATCTTGATTCCGAGCCAAGTCTGTTATGCGCCGGCGCAGACAGCGCGCGGAACCTCGACCGGTCACAGGACTCAAGCCGCCAGGCACACCGGTTTCAGACGGGATCAAGCGCGCCGGCCATGCTCCACACAGCAAAGATGATCGGTCGATCATGGCAGGCAAGAAAAAAAGAGCTGCGGCAAGGTCGTTTGCGACCACTTGCGAGACAGCCCTCGTATGCCAATCCTTACCTGAGCGGATCAGTGGCTCAGTACCTTTTCCTCGAGCGTTTCTTTGACTTTCTTACGCGCATCGATCACTACATTGGGTTCCAGGAAACGGGTGCCAGCCAACGCCAAAGCTTCTTTCACCGTCAGCTCCAGCGTGATCTTCTCATCACCGATTGGAATTTTGAATTGATTTTCCATTTTCATCACCCCTCCAGGTTGATAATTGTAGTCTTTCCCGTATGCTCTTCACGTACCAGTTTTGTGCGCACAATTTCGAGAAACCCTTGTCGTTCCTCACTTTTAATTTAACACATCATGTAAGGTTTTGCAAGGATCGGGGATTTGTAAGCGTATCATTTTTTATGGATATAAATTCCATTTATGGTTTTATCGTTTGGCGAAAGTTTACACGCTATGTAAGATAATTATTCGCTTTTCACCACATTTTTCTGCTACAATAGAGATATCCAAGTCTGAATCAAGGGAGTTTTACGAACGATGCTCAAGACGCCATCGCAGCCCCTTACCTGGGGAGACAAGCGATTTCATACATGGAATTATGAAATGCGCAAAAATTTCGGAGAAAAAATTTTTAAAGTGATGCTCGATGCCGGCTTCACATGCCCGAATCGGGACGGCACGATCGCCATCGGCGGCTGCACGTTCTGCAGCGCGAGAGGCTCCGGGGATTTCGCCGGACGGCGCAAGGACGACCTGGTCACGCAGTTCAACACGATCCGCGACAGGCAGCACAAGAAGTGGCCCAATGCCAAATACATCGGCTACTTCCAGGCCTACACGAACACCTACGCCCCGGTGGAGGTGCTCCGCGAATACTACGAGACGATCCTCGAGCAGCCGGGTGTGGTCGGTCTGTCCATCGCGACCAGGCCCGATTGTCTCCCGGATGACGTCGTGGAATACCTGGCCGAGCTGAACGAGCGCACCTACCTGTGGGTGGAGATGGGCCTGCAGACGATCCACGAGCGCACCTCACAGCTCATCAACCGCGCTCATGACACGGCCTGCTATTACGAGGCGGTCGAGAAGCTACGCAAGCACGGCATTCGCGTCTGCACGCACATTATCTACGGTCTGCCGCTCGAGACGCATGAGATGATGCTCGAGACCTGCCGCACCGTGGCGAAGATGGATGTGCAGGGGATCAAGATTCACCTGCTCCACCTGATGCGCAAGACGCCGATGGTGAAGCAGTACGAGCAAGGGCTCGTGAGATTCCTCGAGATGGACGAGTATGTGAAGCTGGTCGTCGATTCTCTCGAGATCCTTCCGCCGGAAATGATCGTTCATCGCCTGACCGGCGATGCGCCCCGCGACCTGCTCATCGGCCCGATGTGGAGTCTGCGCAAATGGGAGGTGCTGAACGCGATCGATGAGGAGCTGAGGCGCCGCGATACCTGGCAAGGAAAATTCTGGACCGGAACGTGACGGGGAACTTGACGAGGAACTTGGACAGGGAACTTGGAAGGGGAACTTGACGAGGAGCGAGCCTGCTCGCAGGCACCGAACCGGTCTGAACCGACAGAAGAACGGGAACTTGCATCTCCGCTTCCCGGCAGGCCTGAAGATCGAGATAAGACAGACAGAGGGAGGTTCATGCCGCTTTGGGTTTTGTATCCGTATTAAGTTTCGCGCATCAACTGGTCAAGGAACGCCTTCATCCGGGGGATCGCGCCATCGACGCGACGGTCGGGAACGGCAACGACACGCTGTTCCTGGCAGAGCTGACGGGACGCCAGGGGCTCGTCTATGGCTTCGATATCCAGCAGGAGGCGCTGGACCGGACAAGGGAACGCTTCGTCCGCGCCGGCAGCGGCATGGACAACGTGCAGCTCATCCTGGACAGCCACGAGCGCATGGCGGAGCACATCGCGCCGAAGGACCGTGGCGCCATAGCAGCGGTGATGTTCAATCTCGGCTATCTGCCCGGCGCCGACACCTCGATCATCACCACCGCGGCATCCACCATTCCCGCGCTGGATGCGGCGCTCTCGCTGCTTCGTCCGCGCGGCATCATGACCATCGTCCTCTATCCCGGACACGAGGGCGGAGACGTCGAGGCGAGCGCGGTGGAGGCCTGGGCGAGCGCGCTGCCGCAGGCAGACGCCCAGGTGCTCTGCTACAGGCTTCTGAACAAGCATGCACGAGCGCCTTATCTGCTGGCGATCGAGAAGGCGCAAGCCAACGAAAAGGGTTGATCCCGATGCGACAGCTCTCGCTGCTCGCCAGTACGGGATCAACCCTTTTTCTTATGCCAGGCACACCCGTCAGGGCAGTACAAACTGGCTATCATCCATATACGTTGGCAACGCGTGGACCATGGGCCCGGCGCCACCCTCACGCTACTTTACCGGCATCAGATGATATTGCGGCGACGCGGCGCCTTCCGGCGGATAATAGACAATGAGCAGCGTCTGCCGCAAGGCGCTCCGGGCATCCGCGCCCTGCGCCTCATCGCCTCGCGCGGGCAGCCAGCCCCGCTCCAGGTAAGCTCGCAGATCGAAGCCCAACCGCTCGATCACCGCATGCTTGTGCAGGTCCTTCTCGGACAGCTTGAGGGCCGCGAACTCCGGCGACACTTCCTCCGGCCGCTCCGCCAGAGCAGCCATCAGCCGGCCCTGCTCATCCTTCGTCATGCTGAAGGGCCACCAGATCTTGCGCGGCTTGTATCGGTGGTTGAGGAAATAATCCAGCTTCATCAGCCCCTCCGCCACCTCCGGAGCGTTCAGGCTCCGTTCCTGCAGGAACTCCCGGAGACGAATGAACAGATCCTCGAGCTGATGGCCGATCTTCTGCCAGCCGCGGCTCTCCCAGTAGTCGCCGAAGCTCTGGAAGAAGTCGAAGGCCGACGGAAACTCATGCCCGATCAGATATTCGATCGTGTGATCCATCCGATGCGCGTTCCAGTATTTCTCCAGCACGTCTTCCACGCGCTTGATGCGCACGAGATCGCTGAACGGCATGACGCGGTTGCCGAGGATCTCGTACGGGGCATGATCCATATAGACGTAACCGTATTTCTCCGCCTCGATCCTCAGGCCGGTGCCGCGCAACAGCTTGAGGAAACCGAGCTGCAGCTCCTCCGGCCGCAGGGCGAACACGTCGTTGAACGTTTTGCGAAAGGAGTTATAGTCCTCCTCCGGCAGGCCGGCGATCAGGTCCAGATGCTGGTCGATCTTGCCGCTCTCCTTGATCATCGTCACCGTGCGGCTCAGCTTCGCGAAGTTCTGCCTGCGCTTCACCAGCTCGTTGGTCAGGTCATTCGTGGACTGGACGCCGATCTCGAAGCGGAAGATGCCGGGAGGGGCATGCTCCGCCAGATATTCCAGCACCTCCGGCCGCATGATGTCCGCCGTGATCTCGAACTGGAACACGCAGCCGCCATGGTTCTCGATCAGGAAGCGGAAGATCTCCATCGCATAGTCCCGCTTGATGTTGAACGTCCGGTCGACGAACTTGATCAGCCTCGCCCCGGAGCGGATCAGATACAGCAGATCGGCCTTGGTTCGCTCGATGTCGAAATATCTGACGCCCACCTCGATGCTCGACAGACAGAACTGGCAGCTGAACGGACAGCCGCGGCTCGTCTCGAAGTAGACGATCCGGTTCGCCAGATGGGGCAGGTCCTCTGCGAACCGGTGCGGGGACGGGATCGCATTCAGATCCAGCTTCGGCCTGCCGGGATTGATGATCACCTCGTCGCCCCGGCGGTAGGCCAGGCCGAACACGAAGTGAAACTTGCCCTCGCCGGCGAGCTCCGTCAGCAGATGGTGGAAGGTCTCCTCCCCTTCGCCCATCACGATATAATCGACTTCCGGCAGGCGATTCATCCAGTAGTCCGTATCATACGATACCTCCGGGCCGCCGAGCACGATCTTCACCTGGGGCAGAATCTTGCGCAGCATGCGAATGACGACGATCGTCTCCTCGATGTTCCAGATGTAGCAGGAGAAGCCGATCACGTCCGGCTGCCGCTGGTACAGATCGGAGACGATGTTCATCGCCGGATCCTTGATGGTATACTCGACGATCTCACAAGAGAAATCGCGCTCCGCATATGCTTTCAGATACCGGAGCGCCAGACAGGTGTGTATATATTTGGCATTCAGCGTTGTCAGTACGATTCTCATCATCATAACCTCTGCGTGTCGCAGGCTGTCGGAATAAAGCCCCGTTTGTCGATCGGTCATCACCGTTGTCGAGCTGACTCTCCGACTGACGAAGCTTCGCCCGATCCGCCACGGACACATGAATATTGCCGCTTCCTGTCGCCTGGCGACTTTCCCGCGGCCTGTTAAGTATTATATACTTGATGTATCAATGGTACAAGGAGGCCGCCCACGCGCATGATTCACAAGCTGGACATACTGACCCGCAAGCGGGACGAAATGATCGACATCACCAATCTGGTGAAGGATCTGCTCAGGCAAAGCTCGATACGCGAAGGCATCGCCGTCATCTACAGCCCGCATACGACGGCGGGGATCACGATCAATGAAAACGCCGATCCCGACGTTCGCCATGACGTGCTGCTCCGGCTCGATGAGGTCTATCCCTGGGAACACGAAAAATACCGCCACATCGAAGGCAACACAGCCGCTCACCTGAAGGCGATCACGACCGGCGCTTCGCAGACGGTACTCATTCATGAAGGCAAATTGGTGCTGGGCAGATGGCAGGCCATCTACTTCTGCGAGTTCGATGGCCCGAGACGGCGCAACTGCCTGGTGCGATTCATCGAGGACTGATCCGGTACGGGCCGCACGCATAGGCTGCCCGAACCCATATACCCATGTTACATGGAATAAGCGGTCTGCCGCTCGCGGAAGAGGTTCATCAGCTCAGCCAGGTGGAAGCTGCGCATGAATCGTTCGCATTCCTGGGCGGGAACCGGCTTGCACAGCAGATACCCCTGCACTTCGTGGCATTCGTTGTCCATGAGGTATTGCAGCTGCTCCGGCTGCTCGACACCTTCCGCAACGACCGTCAGACCCAACTGCTTGCCCAACTGGATCACCGAGGTGAGGATGATCCGTCCTTTCATGGTCCTCACGTCGGTGATGAAGTCCTTGTCGATCTTGATCGTATCCGCCGGATAGCTCTTCAGATAATTCAGGGACGAATACCCCTTCCCGAAATCATCGATCGCGATGCGTATCCCCATCTTTTTCACTTTCTCCAGGATACCGGTAATCTTCTGCGGCTGTTCGATGAAGATGCTCTCCGTCAGCTCGAGCTCCAGCTTATGCGGCTTGAGCCCCGTTCTTCGCAGGATCGTATCCAGATGCTCGACGAAGCCCGGTCCGAGCAACTGGTGAACCGAGATATTGATGCTGATCCGGCAGTCATGATCCATGACCCGATCCCATACGACCGCTTGCTCGCAGGCGGTTTCCAGCACCCAGAGGCCGATCGGCACGATCGATCCGGTCTGCTCAGCGATCGGGATGAACTTGCTCGGCGAGATCGCTCCCAGCTCCGAATGGTTCCATCTGAGCAGCGCCTCGACAGCTGCGATCCTGCCGGTGGCCAGGTCGATGCGCGGCTGGTAGTGGAGCGTCAGCTCCTTCTTGTCAATGGCGAATCTCAGTTCGGTGGCGAGGATGAAGCGGTCGCGCTGCTCGCGATCCATGGCGCGGTCGAATACCACGACCTCGCAGCAGTTCTGTCTCGCGCAGGACAGCGCAGTGTCGGCATGTCCCAGGATCTCGCTGGCGGTCGTTCCATGCTGCGGATATCCGGCCAGCCCTGCCGAGGTCAGGATGTGGATATGTTTGCCGCGCAGCACGATCGGCGTATCCTCGAACTTCCGCACGATCGTCGCGGTTCGCCTCCGGGATTCTGCAAGATCAGCCTCAAAGATCACCGCGAACTCATCTCCATTGAGCCGCGCGATGTCGGCATTGCTTCCCGTCACGGAACGCAAGTGCTCAGCCACAAACTTGATCACCAGATCGCCGATATCAGCGCCCAGCGAATCATTGATCCAGCGGAAACGATAGATGTTGAATATCGCAACGGTAAACGTCTGTCCTTCCTCCACCTTGCGAATGCGTTCATCCAGTTTCTGCAGGAAGGGTTGACGGAGCAGGAGTCCCGTCAACGGGTCACGGATGATTCCAGGCTGGCCGATCTGCTTGCCATCCTGAGTCCCGGTTGACTTCACTCCCCTCAACGCATACGTGTATCCCATCCGCCAGGCGATCATCACCAGCATGACCCCAATGCCTGACCAAATCAAGATTTCCTCATGCTCAAACAACCTAATTCGTCCCTTCAACGCTTGATATATCGATCGGACTTGCTTTCTGCGAACATATAAAAACATCCACCGATTGCCGATGGATGCAGTATCAGATGTATGTACCAAGCGATCCACTTATTCGGCAACCCGGCGACCAATAGAACCTTCGTTCCTTAGGCCCGTGGCTTTGCGTCCCCACCTTTCGATGAGTTTGCTATTATCGTAGTGAATTCGGACTAACTAGAATAATATAACATAGTGCTTCCGATTTGTACAATAAAATATGGAAACTGTTTGTCGAATTTATTGACTATTACTTACTTTCCTCGATTTGTTTGATACAATATAGAAGATTATGTCTCAAAAAGGTGGAGGTAGAGAATGATACGGTTGCCAAAGTACATCGAGAGTTCTGACGGGACACTGTGGTTGACCGAAGAGGAAAAGGAACATGTGAAGGTGAGCTATCGGATCAAAAACGTGCTGACAGAGGAGCAAAGCCGGTTCCAACACGTGATGGTGCTGGATTCGGCGGCTTTCGGCCCCATGCTGGTGCTGGACGGTATCGTACAGACAACGGCGATAGACGGGTTCATCTACAATGAGATGATCACCCATATGCCGCTTTCACTGCACAGGAATCCCCGCCGGGTGCTGATCATCGGCGGAGGCGATCTTGGCGCAGCCAGAGAAGCCACCAAGTACGATAGCGTCGAGCACATAGACCTCGTCGAGATCGATGAGGCGGTCGTCCGTGCTTGCATGGCGCATCTTCCGGAAGTGTCGGGCGGCCGGGAGCTGGATCCGCGGATTCATATTCACAGCCGGGATGGCGTGGAGTTCGTGAAACAGCTTCAGGATCAGGACCGCTATGACGTGATCATCGTGGATTCCTCCGACCCGATCGGGCCGGCGACGCAGCTGTTCGAACTGAGCTTCTATCGCGAGCTGCACAGGGCGCTGAACGAGGACGGCATCCTGGTATGCCAGAGCCAGTCGCCGATCTTCCATCAGGATGTGATGACGCAGACCTATGCGAGGATCAGCAGCCTGTTCCCGGATACGAGGATGTATACGGCCGTCGTGCCGACTTACCCGGGAGGGCTGTGGAGCTTCACCCTGGGCGCGAAGCAGGCCTTGCCCGAGACCGACCGGATCTCCTTCGACAAGCAGGCGCGTTATGTCAATGAAGCCATTCTGCGCAGCAGTTTTGCCCTGCCTGCGTTTGTCGAGCGATTATTAAAGGAAGCGATGAACGCGCGCGCATGACGGACAGGGGGGGCAGCCGTATGTCAGACGGCCTGTTATTCGCATGACGCCTGACTAAAGAGAAAAGGTTGGGAGGAAAACTTCCGTTTTCTTCCCAACCTTCTTTATTAGGTCCTTATGCCCAGGTGTGGCCTCAACCCAGGACGAGCTTCAGCAGCCTCCAGAGCATCGCGGCCGCCTGTTCACGGGTGGCCGTCTGCTCAGGCCCGAAGAGGCCTTCAGGCAGACCGTTGATGATGCCCGCGCCGGAGAGGGCGCTGACTGCCGATCGGGCGAAGGCCGCGATCTCGGAGCTGTCAGCGAAGGTCGTCCCCTCGCCAGCTTGCTGCAACATGCTGAGTAGCGACGCTGCCCTGAACAGGAGCACCGCCATCTCCTGCCGCGTGATCGGATCATTCCCCCGGAACGTGCCATCCGGCAAGCCCGTCACGATGCCGGCCGCATAGGCCGCCGCAAGCTCCTGTCTGTACCAGGCGTCATCCGGCACATCGGTGAATGGCAGGGCTTCGCTTCCCGGCTGCAGTTCGAACAGTCTTGCCAACATCGCGGTGAATTCGGCCCGCGTGATCACACCCTGCGGGTCGAACCGGCCATTCTCCTTGCCCAGGAGGATGCCGCGCGCCGCAAGCGCCTCGATCGCTTCCTGCGACCAGCCGCTGACATCATCGAACCTCGCCAGCACCGAGATGAACAGATAGTATGCCGCAAGCTCATCCGGCTGGAAGTGCATCTGGCCGCTGCGCTCGTCATAGAGGCTGAACCCGAGCGGCAACAGCTCCCCGCTTGGCATCAGGCGGAAGGCGACCAGCTGATGGCTTCCCCCTTCGATGCCGGCGCCCAGATCCACCGATACGGTGATGCTGCCAGGCGGTGCGGTGATCGGCGAACCATCGGCGGTCAGGTTCACATACAGCACCGGAACCATCGGAAGCTCATCCAGCTCGATGTCGAGGATGGTCAGCTCCACAGTATCAGCCGGGATGATCTCCACGCCCAGCGAGCTGTTCTCATCCAGGTTGTCAATCAGCTGCCCGTCGATCGTGATGATCACACCGTCGGAAGCAAGCTGCAGCACCTGGTTCGGCGACTGCGCGAGCGCCTCGAGCACGATGCTCATCGGGATCTCGATCGTCGGAAGCGGCAGGCCATCCGGACCAGGCGGCAGGATGATCAGACCGTTCTCGCCGATCTCGATCTCCACCGGTTCATCCGGCATGAGAGGCGGAGTTGGCGGCGACCAGGGCTCTTCCGGATACTCCGGCGGCTGCTCGCGCACCGTGATCCTGGCCTCGGCCGTATATCCGCCTTCGACCGTTGTCACGATGATGACAGCTGTTCCGGCGCCAACGGCCCGCACCAGACCGCTCTCGTTCACGGTGGCGACCTTGTCATCGCTGGTGGACCAGACGACCTGCGGATTCGTCGCATACTTCGGCATGACGGTTGCCGCCAGCTGCAGCGTATCGCCGACTTCCAGCGTCGCCTCCGTCCGATCCAGGCTGACGCCCGTTACCGGTATATGACCCGTCACATACTTCGCATAGAGCAGGTCATACTCCGACTTCGTGATCGGGATGACCGTTCCGTGGCGCGGCGAGGAGGGCAGCTCGTAATCCGTCGACAATGACCAGTCTCCCGACAGGATATCCGTCGTCTCCAGAGGCACATAGCCCCTCAGGCCATACTCGTCGATGAACAGGTACCATTTCTCCTCGGTGTTGGACTTGAATACCGTCGGTCCTTCGCCTCTGGCCAGGAGTCCAACCTCCACGGCACGGTTCACCGCTGTGAAGTTCTCGTCGTAGATCGAATCGCCGACCTCATGCATGATGTTGTTTTCCTTCAGGATGCGGATGATCTTGCCTTCATGTTCGATCATCGTCAGGTCCAGCGTATGGGTTCCGTAGTCCATGTATACCTCAGGCTCAGTGAACGTGTGGAAGTCCCTGGTTCTGGAGATCATCATCTTCAGGTACGTATCTCCGGTATGGGTTTCATCCTCATACAGCTTGGATGCCCAGAAGACCACATATTCGCCTGCTTCATGGTCGTAGAAAGCCTCCGGCGCCCAGGTATTGCCTGCCTCCGGCGGCGCCACCTCCACCATCCGCTGATCGCTCCAGTGGATCAGGTCGGTCGACTCCCAGACCATGATCGAGCGGCTGCCGTTGCGCTGCGCCCGATCCCAGTCGCCGTTGCCGTAGATGCGCAGGTCGGTGGCGATCATATAGAATTTGTCGCCCTCGGGTGAACGGATGATGAACGGATCGCGAACGCCCCGCTCGCCGAGCGTCGAGGTGAGCACCGGCTTGCCGTCGTTCAGCTCCATCCAGCGCAGCGGATCGTTGCCCTTGCTGAGGGCGAAGTAGATCTGCTCGCCGTCGGACCGCCCCTCGCCGGTGAAGTACGCGAAGAAGTATCCCGCATACGGCTCCGGCTCCGGCAGCTCGCGCACCAGGGCGGTGAATTCCTTCACAGCGCTGGCCCCATTCTTCGTGATCTTCGCCGTCAGCGTGACGGTCACATCCCCTTGCCCATGCTTCGGACGGGATACTTCGCCTGTCGGCGTGATCACGTCCGGATCGGACGATGTCCAGGTGATCGACGTGCCATGAAGGCCCTTGGTCGGCAGATGGAGATGGCCGCGCACATCATCGATATGATGCACGATCAGCGCTTCTCTGGCGGCCTCGACAGATTCCGCATCGTCTGGCAGTCTCTTCACCGTGACCTGGATCTCCTTCGTCCATACCGCTCCGCCGTTCGTCAGGGTTGCGACCAGCTTGACGGCGCGATCCCCTGCCGCGGGATCAGGTCTCGTCACGACGCCGCCGGGCGTGATCACCGATTCATCCGATGACGTCCAGGCGATCCCGGTTCCGAGCATCCCCTTCAGCGGCAGATTCAGGTTGGACGTGACCTCATGCAGGTCCGGATTGGCGCCCAATATGAGTGCATCGAGCGAATCCGCCACGTGCCGCAGGATGAGGAGATTCAGCTGCTCCAACCTCGCCGCCGCTTCCTCCTGAAGTTCCCGGATCTCTTGCTTGTTCAGCGCGCCGTCGTAGATCCGGAAATCCGCGATCGCTCCTCCATAGTAGGGATCCTCGGCATACATCGATCTGCCGATGTAGCCGCTGGGGCCTGCCGGATCCAGGATCTGATCCAGCGTGTAGGACACATCAGCCGAGGCGATCTCCTCCCCGTCCACATACAGGATCAGCTTGCCCGACTCGCCGTCCAGGACGGTGGTGACCAGCTTCCATTCGTTCGCGCGGAGCGTCGGACCCTTGGCCGATACCTCGGTCTGCCACGAACCGGTCGACATGCCCAGCCTTGCGCCGCCTGCAGAGCTTGGGTAATCAGGGGTGTAGTACAGATATTTCCGGTTATCCGTACCAAGCGCATAGACCCAGTTCGCCTTGCGCGCCCCGTCCCAGTTCACCAGCGCGGAGACCGTGATGCTGCTGAGCCCGTCGAGAATGCCCGGAGGCAGCTTGATGTAGGAGTCCACGCTTCCTCCGCTGAACAGGAGCATGCCGGATGCATCACCTGCCAGATGCACGGCCCGGTCAGCATTCACCCATTCGCCGTCATGGGAACCCGCCTGATCCGGCACGACGTGGCCATCTGCGCCCTTCATGTCATAGTGCAGGATCAATTCGGCTCCGGATGACGTCCAATCCTCCACCGTCACGATGGCTGTATCCGTGAATGCCCCGTCTTCGGTGCTGACTGTGATCGTCGCTGTCCCCTCCGAGATGGCCTTGACCTGCCCGTATTCGTCGACCGTTGCGACTTCCGGCATGTCGGAAGTCCAGAGCAGCTTCCTGTCCGTCGCGTCCATCGGGGTGATGATGGCGGTGAGCTGTCCGGTCTCGCCAACCTTGAGATCCAGACCTTCCTGCCGCAATCTCAGGCCGGTTACCGGCACTGCCGGAACGCTCACGGGCCTGATGCTCTCCAGGGTCGGAACGACCTTCCGGATCGTGCCATCCTCATGGAACTCCAGCCTGTCGATGGTCGTCTCACGATGCGTGCCGTCGCCATTCGGGATGGCGAATCGATGGTAGACGATGTAATACTCGTCCTTGCCCGGCACCTTCACCACCGAATGATGGCCCGGTCCCTTGATGCCCAGCGACAGATCCTTGGTCAGAATCTCGCCCTTCACCTCGATCGGCCCCATCGGCGAATCGCTGATGCCATAGGCCACCCGGTAATTCTCGCTGCCCGTGTCATCTACGGACCACATGAAGTAGTAGATGCCGTTGCGCTTGAAGACGAAGAAAGCTTCCCGGAACCCGCTCGGCGTGATATCCACCGGGGTGCCGTCCAGCGTGATCATGTCATCCTTCAGCTTGACCACATAGCCGCGGCCGTTGCCGAAGTACAGGTACGACTGTCCGTCATCGTCCGTGAAGACCATCGGATCGATCATCTGGCCGCTGTAGGCGCCCTTGGGGATGAGCGGCCGGCCAAGCGGATCGACGAAAGGTCCGGTCGGCGATGTGGACACGGCCACGCCGATATTCGTATCCGCGCTGAAGTAGAAGTAATACTTTCCGTTCTTCTCGACGGCGGCCGGAGCCCAGGCGCGTTCGCTTGCCCACGTCAGATCCCGCGGAAGATCGAGGATCACGCCATGATCGACCCAGTTCACCAGATCGTCTGAGGAGAACACCTTGAACTGGGTGCTGCCCCAACCGGGATATCCGTCGGTAGTCGGATAGATGTAGAACCGGTTGCCGAAGACGGCCGCGTGCGGATCCGCATACAGGCCGGGCAGTACCGGGCTGTTCATCACCCGGGCTTCGATGGTCCATTGACGCGAGTAGCCTGACTTGTCGGTTACCGTATAGATGACCGGATCGGTGAAATCCTGCGGAACTCCGGACTCCGGTTCGATGCTGGCATTCAGCGCCGTGTGGATCGTCGGCGCAAGGCTGGTGAGGTCCGTCCCCTTCTCCATGATGAGGAGGACTCTGGCATTGGTCGGATCAATGATGGAGGACTTCAGCCCCTCGACTTCCACTCCCGTGATCAAGGTCGAGTTGCCGGCCAGCGACGCGATCTCATCCGCGCTGAGCGCCCGGTTGTATATCCGGAAATCATCGACCTCCCCGCCGAAGAATGGATCCTCCGCATAGAACGACCTGCCGATGTAGCCGGAATAATCCAGCGAAGCGTTGTACAGGTCCGACGGCTTGATTGTCACATTGCCGTTGTAGCCGACCTGGATGCCATCCACGTACAATCTCGCCGTTTTGGCCTTCGAATCGATGACGATCGCCACATGCTGCCAGACATGGGTCTTCAGCGTTGAGCCCGCGGAGAAGCCCTGCTCCTGCTGCCAGCTGCCCAGGGTGATCGCCGCCTTCTGACTCGATCCTGCCATCGGAGAGGTGAACAGGTATTTGTTCCTGTCCTGACCGAGGCCAAACAACCACTGATTGTTCGGGCCTCCGTACCATTTGACGTAGGTGGCTATCGTGATATCATCCATGTCCTTGAGCAGGCCATTCGGGATCTTGACATACGGTGAAGCGGAGGTATTGCTTCCGCCCGTCATGCGGAATGACCCGCCGTGCACGCCTGTGCCGAACTCGGGCGTCCTCTCGTAGGTTCCGTGATGACCGTTGCCGGAGGAATCGACAACCACCGGTCCTGCGCTCTCGTCGAATCGGTACCACAGGAGCAGCCCTTCTCCAGGCGTCTCCGGTTCCTGAGGATCTTCCGGCTCTGTGGGATCTGACGGTTCTTCCCCGGCCACATACTTCTTGTAGATCGCATCATATTCCGACTTCGTGATCGGGATGACTGTGCCATGACGCGGTGAGGACGGCAGCTCATAGGATTCGGCCAGCGTCCATTCGCCCGAATCGAGATCGGTCGTCGTGAGGGGCACGTACCCTCTGCCGCCGAACTCGTCGACGAACAGATACCATCTCTCCTCGGTGTTGGACTTGAAGATCGTCGGCCCTTCCACCCACTTCATCCCGCCGACCCCTTCCTTGATCAGCTTGAAGTCCGGATCGAAGATGGAGTCGCCGACTTCCTGGAACACCATCTTGCCATACGGCGATGAAGCGTTGTTGTCGCGCTCGTCCTTCGTGAAGCGATAGATCTTGCCGTTGTGCCTGATCATCGTCGTGTCGATGATCGAGTATCCGTAGTCCATATAGACCTGTGGCTCCGTGAAGGTATGGAAGTCTCTCGTCTTCGCATACAGGATGCGCTGATGCGAGCTTCCGGAATGTTCGGGATTGTCATAGAGCTTGGATGCCCAGAAGACGACGTATTCGCCCGTCGTTTCGTCATAGATCACCTCGGGCGCCCAGGTGTTGCCTGCCTCCGTCGGCGCCACCTCCACCATCCGCTGATCGCTCCAGTGGATCAGGTCGGTCGACTCCCAGACCATGATCGATCGACTGCCGTAACGCTGCGCGCGGTCCCAGTTGCTGTTGCCGTAGATGCGCAGGTCGGTGGCGATCATATAGAATTTGTCGCCCTCCGGTGAACGGATGATGAACGGATCGCGCACGCCCCGCTCGCCGAGCGTCGAGGTGAGCACCGGCTTGCCGTCGTTCAGTTCCATCCAGCGCAGCGGATCGTTGCCCTTGCTGAGGGCGAAGTAGATCTGCTCGCCATCGGACCGCCCCTCGCCGGTGAAGTATGCGAAGAAGTAACCCTCATACGGCTCCGGCTCCGGCAGCTCGCGCACCAGCGCCTGGAAGATCTTGTTCTTGCTGACGCTGTTCTTCCTGGCCGTCGCCGTCAGCGTGACGGTCACATCCCCTTGCCCATGCTTCGGACGGGATACTTCGCCTGTTGGCGTGATCACGTCCGGATCCGACGATGTCCAGGTGATCGACGTGCCGTACAGCCCCGTCACAGGCAGGGTGAGGTGGCCGCGCACATCGTCGATGTTATGAACGACCAGCGCCTCCAGGGCCAGGTCCACCGACAGCTCGTCATCCGGCAGACGAAGGACCGTCAGGGTGAAGGTTTTGGCCAATTGGTTCTTGCCATCGCTGAAGGTGGCCGTCAAGGTAACCACCTGATCGCCGGCGATGAACGATGGTCTCGTCACCTTCCCGGACGGCGAGATCACATCGGGATGCGAGGAGCTCCATGTGATCGTGGTGCCGTATGCGCCGCTCGTCGGAAGCACCAGATCGCCCAGCACCTGATCGGGGCCTTCGTTGCTGCCCGCGATGTTCGCCCAGGTCAGACGGTCCGCCGCCTTCTGCAGGAACATGCCTTCCATCGCCTGGATCTTGAGATCCGCCTCCTGCATCAGCTGCGCTACCTCCGTTGCCGTCAGCGCCCCGTCGTAGATGCGGAAGTCGGCGATCATGCCGCCGAAGTAAGGATCCGCAACATAGAAAGATCGGCCGATATATCCGGAAGATCCGGTTGCAGCCAGGATCTGGCTCAGGGTGATGCCGTTCGTCGAACCGGTGGCGACCAGCACGCCGTCCACATACAGCCATAAGGTCTGATTGGCGCCGTCCATCACCGTCGTCACCAGCTTCCACTGGTTCGCCGGAAGCGTGAAGCTGGCCCTTGCGCTGACCTCGTTGCGCCAGCCGTTCGTCGCCAGGCCGAAGCGAGCCGTGTTGTCCGAATTGTATCTGGGCGTGAAATAGAGATAATGCGTCTCTGTCGTCGGACGGCCAAGGGCGTACAGCCATTCCACCGGCTGTTTGCCGCTCCAGTTCATCAGAGCCGATACAGTGATCGACGTCAGTCCGTTCAGGATCCCGCCGGGAAGCTCGATATAGGAGGACGTCGATCCGCCGGTGAAGCTGATCACGCCTGCCTCATCGGTCCCGATCCATTCCGCGTTGTTCGCGTTGCGCCACACGCCGTCGAAGTTGCCCTTCTGATCCGGGATGACCGTGCCATTTACGTCCTTCATGTCGTAGTGCAGCAGGAGCTCGGCTCCCGATGGCGGCGTCTCCGGCGTTTCCGCCCCTTCCGCCAGAGCCGCGATCTCCTCCTCGGACAATGCGCGGTTATAGATGCGGAAATCATCGATGCGGCCCGCCAGATAAGGATGCGCGCTGCTTCTCGACCTGCCGATGTAGTTCATCGCCGTCTCCAGCAGCATGCGCGGCTCCACATTGTATACCGAGCTGGAGGCGATCTTCTCGCCGTTCAGATAGAGCGCGGCATCGAAGCCGTCGATCGTCACCGCAAGATGCTGCCATGCGTCTGTCGGCAACAATTGATTGCCGCGAAGCATATATTTGTAGTTCGAGCCCAGCGGCGCCGTGTCATTGGCGAATTTCTCCGTAAACGGCGTGACGATCGCGAACTCCAGCGCTCCGCTGTCCCCGCGCGGGCTCAGATACATCGTATTGCGGTTCACCGCGCGCCCGGTATTCGACGCGAAGTCGAAGATGCGCGCCCCGGATTGCTGCCGATCCAGCTTGACCCACACGGCGAACGTCGCCTTCTCGAGGTTCAGATCCCGGATCAGATTGTCCGGCAGCTTCACATAGCCGCTCGAACCGTCCAGCGCTGCGGAACCGCCCGTCTCACCGACCCGATCCTTCTCATCGATGGTCACGCCGCCGACAAGCTCCGCATGATGGCCGCCTCCGGACACGTCGCGGACCACGGTTCCGCTGATATCCTCCGGATCGAACGTGTAATGCACGACCGGATCCTCCTGTTCCACAGGGCCCGGCACGCCATACCTGGCGACAAGCGCATCGTATTCGGCGCGCGTGATCGGAATGACGGTCCCATGCCGCGGTCCCGGCGGCAGCGCGTAGGCGCTCTCCGGCAGCAGGTTGTTTACAAGCTGCGACCCGTCCTCCAGATCCGTCGTCCATCGCACATGGTACGGCCACGAATCAAGGAACAGATACCAACGGTCTTCGCGGATATCCTTGAAGATGGTCGGACCCTCATTGTTGCCGCCGTGGCCGATCAAGCCCTGGTTTCCGTTGCGTGTGCCGGCTATCGGCTCGAACTGGAAGCCGTTCTCGGCGATCCCGTCACGGTCATAGTAGATGCTGTCGGCCTTTTCGAGATAGACCTTGTAGTTGACCTCCGACTTCGTCATCCGGTAGAGGGTGCCCTCATGCTCGATGATCGTCGTGTCGATCGTCGGGAAGCCCTCATCGATGAACACCTTCGGCTCCGAGAATTCGTAGAAGTCGCGCGTCGTCGCATAGTACATGACATTGTACTGGCCGGCCGGTCTGCCGTACGGATACTTGCCGTATGTATCCTCGATCTTCATCGATGAAGCCCAGAATACGACATACTCGCCGGTCTGCTCATCATAATACGCTTCGGGAGCCCATGTATTGCCGCCGCGCTTAGGAGCGACCTCCACCATCCGCTGCTCGCTCCAGTTCACGAGGTCATCCGATTCCCAGATCATGATGGAATGGCTGCCCGTGATCTGCGCCTGGTCGAAGTTCGTGCTCTCGCCCATCTTCAGGTCCGTCGCCAGCAGATAGAACTTATCCCCTTCCGGCGAACGGATGATAAACGGGTCGCGCACCCCCATCTCGCCCATCGTGGACTGCAGCACCGACTTGCCGTTATTCAGCGCGCGCCAGTAGAGCGGATGCTCGGCCACCGCGAACGAGATCTCCTCGCCTCCCTCATATTCACCCGTGAAGTAAGCGAAGAAATAGGCGTCATACTCCAGCGGCTCGGGCGCCTTCACCACGAGCAGATCAAAATTCCTTTCCTCAACCGCTCCATCGTACTGCACCCGCGCCGTCAGCTTGACCGCCGTATCTTCGGCGGGTCGGGTCACCCGGCCAAGCTCATACGGGTCGCTTGCCTCCTCCGCTTCAGCCGACCCCTTCACGATATCCGGCCGGCTCGATATCCAGGTGATCTGCGAGCCCAGCTTGCCCACCGTCGGCAGCCGGAGATTGCCCTTCACCTTGTCCGCGTTGCGGATGATCAGCGCGGCAGCATCCAGTTTCGCGGTCTGCTCCGGATCATACTGTTTCAGCACCTTCACATGGAACTGAACCGCGCGCGATAACCCCTGATAGCTCAGCTCAGCGGTCAGGGTGACCTCCGCGTCCTCTTCATCCACGTCCGGCCTGGTCACCACCCCCTGATGGCTGAGCACCTCCGGTCGGCTGGATGTCCAGCTGATCGCGACGCCATGCTTGCCGACGGAAGGCAAGGTCAGATTCCGGGTGATCGCCTGCGGATCATGGTCGTCAGCATGAAGCATGGCCGTGATGTCCAGGCTCTCCGCGGCGTCATCCAGGGTCAGCTGCTTAAGGCCGGAGATGATCGCCTGCGCTTCCTGGTACAGCTCCAGCGTCCGGGCGTCTGTAAACGCTTCCTCATAGACGCGGAAATCAGCGATGCTTCCTCTGTAATAGGGGTCGTTCGTGAAGATCGACTTCGCCAGGAAGCCGGAGAAGGACGCCGCAGGATCGATGATCTCCGCCAGCTGGATGCCCTTGGCGGAGCCTTCACTCACCTTCTCGCCGTTCACGTACAGGGTCAGAAGATCCTTCTCCTCCGACATCGTGACGACAACATGATGCCATACCCCTTGCGACAGCATCGAGTTGTTCACCCCGGTGATCAGCGCCTCATTCGGCCACCCCTGCTTGGAGATGCCCGCTGCCACCGGATTGCGGCCGCCGATGCCGTGACGCGGCGTGGCGAACAGATACTTGTTCGTCTCCGGCGTCAGCACGGTGCCGAAGCCGAAGATCCAGCGATTCTCACCATCATTGGTCCAATTGATGATCGCCGATACCGTCACCTCATGCAGACCCTCCAGAATGTCCTTCCCCCCCGGGCCCTTCGGGATCTCCACATAGGAAGCCCGCGACGAGGCATTCCCTCCGCTGAATGTGAGGAAGCCGACGTCCGCGTTCGCCGCATGCGAACCGTTCTGAGGCTCGCGGAAGATGCCGTGGAAAGCGTCACCGGCCACGTTCGGTACGATCAGGATTCCATTCGGACCTTCTACAAGCGCTTTCATGTCATAATGCAAGCGCAGCTTGCTGCCGCTCTCATCGGCGGCAACCGGAATCGCATACGTCAGGAAACTGGCGATGATGATCATCATGGCCGTAAGCCCGGATACGATCCGGTCCCGTAGCTTATGTCTCTTCATCCTCACACCCTTCCCTTCTCAGCTTGCGTTCAAACACCTCGCAACACCTCCATCATGTTCCTTGATTTCCATATGACAGCGCTTTCGCTGCAATATTAGTTATAGATCAAGTTCCTGGCAGACTAAATGCATTATTTTTACCGTTTTATTCTTTTTTTTATGCTTCTTGGAACGCCAACAAAAAAGGTTGGGAAGAAAAACAGGAATGTTTTCTTCCCAACCTTGGTGATACTGGCATGGCTGCCAGCTGTCTACGCTTCGCGATCCACATACACGTATGATCCCGGTTCGATGACGGCTCGTCCTTGCGTCAGATCGGTCATCCAGGCGATGAAGCGGTCAGCGTCCGCGCTCTCCGGCAGGCAGACGATGCGCACCTGGTCGGTGAACTCCGGACTTCGCGTCAGATACCCTCTCTGCTTCAGCTCGTTCTCCAGCTTGCCGTACCAGGTGTAGTCAACCGTAACGGCCACTTCCCGATGCAGCACCTTCCAGATCGGCCTGGCGGCCTTGACGGCCTCCACCGTCGCCTCCGTATAGGCTCTGACGAGACCGCCCGCGCCAAGCATGATCCCGCCGAAATACCGCGTCACCACAACTGCCGTATACTTCAGCCCCTGCTGTTTCAGCACCTCCAGCATCGGCTTGCCCGCCGTGCCGCTCGGCTCTCCGTCATCGGACTGCTTCTGCCATTCGTCCCTGTCGCCCACCACGTATGCGGAGCAATTATGCGTCGCTGACCAATGCTTCTTCTTGATCTCCTCGATGAACGCGATCGCTTCCTGCTCGCTTGCGACCGGCCGGCAATGTCCGATGAACCGGGATTTCTTGATGACGATCTCCGTCTCCGCAGGCGCGCTTACCGTTCGATATCGCTCGATCACGTGACGGTCACGCTCTTCCCAGACGACGCTCCAGCTCCGCCTTCTGATCCTCGTAGCCCGGCTTGCCGAGCAGAGCGAACATGTTCTTCTTGTACGCTTCAACCCCCGGTTGATCGAAAGGATTGACGCCGAGCAGATAGCCGCTGACGCCGCATGCCTTCTCGAAGAAATAGACCAGGTAGCCGAACCAGTATGGCGAGATCTCGGGGATCGTCACGACCAGATTCGGCACTCCCCCGTCGGTATGCGCCAGCAGGGTGCCCTCGAAGGCCTTCTTGTTGACGAAGTCCACGGTCTTGCCGGCGAGGAAGTTCAGGCCGTCAAGATTGTCCTTGTCCTCGCCGATGACGATCTCCTCAGCGGACCTGTCCACTTGCAGGACGGTCTCGAACAGGTTGCGCGTGCCTTCCTGGATGAATTGGCCCATGGAGTGCAGGTCCGTGGAGAAATCCACCGAGGCCGGGTAGATGCCCTTGTGGTCCTTGCCTTCGCTCTCCCCGTACAGCTGCTTCCACCACTCCGAGAAGAAGTGCAGCGACGGCTCATAGTTGACGAGGATCTCCGTCGTCTTGCCCTTGCGGTACAGGGCATTGCGCACCGCAGCGTATTGGTAGCTGGCGTTATCGGCAAGGTTCGGATTGGCGTATTCGCGGGAAGCATCCGCTGCGCCTTGCATCATCGCGTCGATGTCGATGCCGGCCACGGCGATCGGCAGGAGGCCAACGGCGGTCAGCACGGAGTAGCGGCCGCCCACGTCATCCGGGATAACGAAGGTTTCGTAGCCTTCCGTATCCGCCACGGTCTTGAGCGCGCCCTTCGCCTTGTCCGTCGTCGCATAGATGCGCTTCCTTGCGCCTTCCTTGCCGTATTTGTTCTCGAGCAAATCCTTGAAGATGCGGAAGGCGATCGCCGGTTCCGTCGTCGTGCCGGACTTCGAGATCACATTGACCGAGAAATCGCGGTCGCCGATCAGGTCGATCAGATGTTTCGTATATGTAGAACTGATGTTGTTGCCCGCGAAGAAGATCTGCGGAGTGCCGCGTTTGTCCTTCGGCAGCACGTTATAGAAGGAATGTGTCAGCATCTCGATCGCAGCACGAGCGCCAAGATAGGAACCGCCGATGCCGATAACGACGAGCACTTCCGAGTCGGACTGGATGCGTTTCGCCGCCTCCTTGATGCGCGCGAACTCTTCCTTGTCATAATTCGTCGGCAGGTCGATCCATCCCAGATAGTCGTTGCCTGCGCCGGTCTTGTCATGCAGCTGATCATGAGCCAGCTTCACATAGGGTGCCAGGTAGTCGATCTCGTGCTGTCCAACGAATGCCAGAGCATTGCTGTAGTCAAAACGTAATGTGCTCAACTTCAAGTTCCTCCTATCCTTATATCGGGCTTGTCTTGCTAGCATTAGCATAACGAAAAGTCAGGGGTGAATCAAGTAAACAAGGAAGGGGGGGACATCATTCACATAAACTTCGGGTCATCGCGCCTTCCCTGAAGCATCCGATCCGCTTAATAATGTTGAAAAAAGAAGAAATACCTGGCTGGCGCCAAGTCCTTCAGGATGCCGGTGGCAACCAGGTATTTCTTATGACTTACGAGATTGTATGGGAAGTTATCTTTCTATAAGACCGAAGAAAGGACGTAAAACCGTATTGGCTTTCCGTCCTTTCTTCATTTCAGGGACTTCTGGACAGCCCCTTCCCGATCTCCAGACTATGCGGTTATTACAGGAGAGCCTTAACCTTCGCTACGACATTCTCCACCGTGAAGCCGTACTCCGCGATGACCTTCGGGCCTGGAGCGGATGCGCCGAACTTGCTGATGCCGAGGATGTCGCCCTGGTCGCCGACATAGCGTTCCCAGCCGAGCGGATATGCCATCTCGACCGCCAGTCTGGCCTTGACGTTCGGCAGGATGACGGAGTCGCGGTATTCCTTCGGCTGCTTCTCGAACAGCTCCCAGCTCGGCATGCTGATGACGCGCACGTGGATGCCTTCCTCGGCCAGCTTCGCTTGCGCTGCCACAGCCAGTTGCACCTCGGAGCCCGTGGCGATGATCTGCGCCACCGGCTGCCCGTTCGCCGCGTCGCTCAGCACGTAAGCGCCGCGCTCCACGCCCTCGAGCGCCTTCTCGGCCGTGCCCGCAAGGATCGGCAGATTCTGGCGAGTCAGCACGAGCGCCACCGGACCTTCGGTCTGCTTCACCGCATAACGCCATGCGGCCGACGTCTCGTTCGCATCCGCCGGACGGATCACCGTCACGTCAGGGATGACGCGCAGCGCAGGCAGCTGCTCGATCGGTTCATGCGTCGGACCGTCTTCGCCCACGCCGATCGAATCATGCGTCAGCACATAGACCACCGGCAGCTTCTGGATCGCCGACAGGCGAACAGCCGGACGCAGGTAGTCGGAGAACACGAAGAACGTGCCGCCGTATGGACGAACGCCCTTGTGCAGCGCCATGCCGTTGACCGCGGCGGCCATCGCGAACTCGCGCACGCCGAAGTAGACGTTGCGGCCTTCATAGCTGCCGCGCCTGAAGACCGGCAGCCCCTTCAGGTGCGTGTTCGTCGACGACTCGAGGTCCGCGGATCCGCCGATGATGCTCGGAACCTTCTTCGCCAGGGCGTTGAGCGCAGCGCCGGATGCGGCGCGCGTCGCGATCGCCTTGTCCTCCGGCGTATACCATGGCAGCTCGGAATCCCAGCCTTCCGGCAGCTCGTTGCTTACCGCCTGCTCGAACTGCTTCGCCAGCTCCGGATAAGCTTCCTTGTAAGCCGCGAATAGCTTGTTCCATTCCTCGTTGGCCGATTCGCCCTTCGCCTTCACCGTGGCGAAATGCTCGCGGACTTCATCCGGCACGTAGAAATCCGGCTCCAGCGGCCAGCCCAGCGCCTGCTTCGTCAGCTTCACTTCCTCCGGTCCGAGCGGGGAGCCGTGCGGGCCCGCGTGACCGCCCTTGCCGCCCTTGTTCGGGGAGCCGTAGCCGATCGTCGTCTTTACCTCGATCAGCGTCGGACGGCTCGTGTCCGCCTTCGCTGCGGCGATCGCCTGGCCGATCGCCTCGAGGTTGTTTTCCTCTTCCACGAGCAGCGTCTGCCAGCCGTATGCTTCGAAGCGCTGGCGAACGTTCTCCGAGAACGACAGGCTCAGCTCTCCGTCCAGCGAGATGTCATTGGAATCGTACAGGACGATCAGCTTGCCGAGACCGAGGTGGCCTGCCAGCGATGCGGCTTCGGAGGATACGCCCTCCATGAGGTCACCGTCGCCGCAGATCACGAATGTATAGTGATCAATGATATTGTAGCCTTCCTTGTTGTACGTTGCTGCCAGATGCGCTTCGGCCATCGCCATGCCGACAGCCATCGAGATGCCCTGACCGAGCGGACCGGTCGTCGCGTCCACGCCAGCCGTGTGGCCATACTCCGGATGGCCCGGAGTCTTGCTGCCCCATTGGCGGAAGTTCTGCAGCTCTTCCATCGACAGGTCATAGCCGCACAGATGAAGCAGGCTGTACAGCAGCATCGAACCATGACCGGCGGACAGCACGAAGCGGTCGCGGTTGATCCATTCCGGATTGGATGGATTGTGCTTCATGTGGCGCGTCCACAGCTCGTATGCCATCGGCGCGGCGCCCATCGGCATGCCCGGGTGGCCAGATTTGGCTTTTTCCACTGCATCAATGGTCAGCGTGCGGATCGTATTGACTGCCAATTGATCCAGCGATTGATTAGTAAGGCTCATTCTCATTTCCTCCTATAATTGTTTATCGTCTAAACTAAGTTATATCATTGTAACATGATTTGTAACACGTATGCTACCCGTATTCTCACGTGTTGTCCGCACATGCTGATGCTCTTGTTGTCCCCTCACTCGAACCATCGCGCTGTCCGCATCAGATGAAGACAACCGTCTTGTTCTGATGCACGAGGATGCGGTCCTCGCAATGCCACTGCACGGCGCGGGCCAGCACGATCCGCTCGATATGGCGTCCGATCCGCTTCAGCGAATCGACGTTGTCGCGATGGCTGACGCGCTGCACGTCCTGTTCGATGATCGGACCGCCGTCCAGCTCCTCCGTCACATAATGCGCCGTTGCGCCGATCAGCTTCACGCCGCGCTCATAGGCCTGGGCGTATGGCTTGCCGCCAACAAATGCCGGCAGGAAGGAATGGTGGATGTTGATGATGCGATTCGGATAATGCTTCAGGAATTGCGGTGAGATAATCTGCATATACCTGGCCAGGATGATCGCATCCACCTTGCCGTCCACCAGCTCAAGCTGCTTCTTCTCCGCTTCCTGCTTCGTCTCCGGCGTAACCGGAACATAATGGAACGGGATGTTGAAGGATTCGACAAGGTCCCGCATCGTCTCATGGTTGCTGATGACCATCTCGATATCGGCGTAGAGATCGCCGGCCTGCCATTGCCACAGCAACTCCAGCAGGCAGTGATCCTCCTTCGAGACGAAGATCGCCAGCTTCTTGCGGCTTGCCGCCACCGAGAACCGGTAATTCATGCCGAACTGCTCGGCGATCGGCTGAAAGTCCTTCTCCAGCCGGGTCAGTTTCTGTTCCAGCTCCGGGAGATCGAATTCGAGGCGGATGAAGAACATCCCGCCCTCCGGGTCCATCGAATATTGGTCTGATTGCACGATATTGGCGGAGTTCTCGCTAAGGAAACGCGAGACGCTCGCCACGATGCCGGGTCTGTCCGGGCAGGAGATCAGCAGTCTCGCCCGATCCTTGCGTACGTTATCCCGGCGCACAAGCCCTTGAGTTTTCACGTTGATCCTCCTATGCAGTCTTCTTGCTCAGCAACCCCGCCAGCCATGCGGTGATGCGGTGATTGATCTGTTCTTCGCTCAGCCCCTGCAGCACGCCCGCTTCAACGACGAGATCATACAGCCTCTCCATCGGCTCGCGCCCGTCTGCCTTGCGGGCCTTGGCGTCGCTCTTCAGCAGGTCCCAGGTGCTCAGCACATAGTCGCGGAAGTGAATGTCCTGCTTCCTGAAGAAGTGATCCAGCTGCTCCACATGCCCGATGAACTCCGGACCGAACCGCGCCTCCAGGTTGTCGCTGAGCAGCGCGATCTCCGCTTCGTACATCGGCCGCTGCGCCTTCGAATCCTTGCCGATCCACGGCGTCTCGAGAATCATCGGCAGGTGTTTCAGCTTCTCATGATGCACAACGTTGTATATCGCCTCGAAGCCGATCCAGCCGGAGCCGACGGGAGCGTGCCTGTCCTTGGCGGCGCCGCGCGGGTTCTTGCTGTCGTTCAGATGGACGACGCTCAACCTGTCCAGCCCGATGATCCGGTCGAACTCCTCGAGCACGCCATCGAAGTCGTTGACCACATCATAGCCGGCATCATGGATATGACAGGTATCCAGACATACCGAGAGACGGGAGTTGTCTTCCACCTTCTCCATGATCGCCGCGAGCTCCTCGAAGCTTCGTCCGATCTCCGTTCCCTTGCCGGCCATCGTCTCGAGGGCGATCTTCACCTCGGTTTCAGCGGTGCCGCGCAGCACTTCATTCAGTCCCTCGGCGATGCGCGCGATGCCGTATTCCGGATCCTTGTCCGTGTAAGCGCCCGGATGCAGGACGATCTGACCCACTCCGAGATAGGCGGTGCGCCTGATCTCCTCTTGCAGGAAATCGACCGCCAGCCGGAACGTATTGCTCTTGTAGGATCCCAGGTTGATGATATAAGGCGCGTGGACGACGATCTCCTCGATGCCGTGCTGCTCCATCAACTCCTTGCCTTCGGGCACATGTTGATCCTCGATCGGCTTACGCGTCGTGTTCTGCGGCGCGCCGGTATATATCATGAAGGTGCTGGAGCCGTAACTGATCGCTTCGTTGGCAGCCGTCAGCAATCCCTTGTCCGAGAAGGACACATGGGAACCAATTTTGACCATGGGCGTTCTACACTCCTATGCTTGCCCGTGAGGACAGCGGTAATTTACTGCGGTAAAGCAGCATAAGCTACAAGTTCTATTGTACCTTGTATAATGAAATAATTCCATAAATGCGGTATAATTCATGATGAAACCTATCCGGCGCGAATGCGCCAACGATAGAACGTCCATCACGCGCTCTGCGACAACTTCGAGGTGACTTTCATTGCTGGCATTCTGGTTCATGATATGGTCGGTACTGCTGATCGGCTCCATGTCGATCGGCGGATACTTCATGTTTCGCAAATTTCTGAAAACCTTGCCCCAGGCCGATGGCAGATCCAAGCTGGACTGGCAGAATCACTATGTGGAAGCCAGCCGGCATATGTGGACGGACGAGACCAGGGCATTCCTCGACAAGCTGGTTCAGCCGGTGCCGAAGCCCTTCAGGGACGTGGCCAGGCACAGCATCGCTGCCAAGATCGGTGAAGTCGCCCTGCAATCCGGGGAGGACAGGGTCACGATCGATCATTGCATCGAGGGATACATCCTGGCAACACCGCCGCGGGATTACAAAAGCCTGATCGCCTTTTTGAAAAAGAACAACATTGATTATACAAAATATAGACATATCCTTGAAGAGGCAAAATGACGATGAAACAATCAGCGGGCACCAACGACCTGTCGTTCCTGGTGTCCGCTGTCCTTTTGGAGGGGAGGAACTTCATCGCCGGCTTGCGGCCGATGCCGTTACTCGCAGGAGGCGATGCGGTTGCGCCCCTGGTTCTTCGCGCGGTACAGCGCCGCGTCGGCCTTGGCGATCAGCTCGGCAATGTAACGCTGCACATCGTTCGTTTGCTCGGGATCCACATCCTCCGAGCTGGCGATGCCGATGCTGATCGTGATCTTCACATCGCCCAGTTCCGTCTCCATCGTGTTGTTCTCCACCAACAGCCGCAGCTCCTCGGCCAGCTTCACCGCAAACTCCCGCTTCGTATGCGGCAGGAAGATCGCGAATTCCTCTCCCCCGTATCGCGCGAAGATGTCCGTCTGCCGAAGCCTGGATGAGATCAGATCGACGGTTTGCTTCAGCACCTGGTCTCCCACCTGATGTCCGTAGGTGTCGTTGGTCCGCTTGAAGTAGTCGATATCGAGCAGGATAAACGAAAAGGGCACCCGATACCGCTTGTCCACGGTGATCTGATACTCCATCATCTGCATCAGATAGCGCCGGTTGTAGCATCCGGTCAGGCTGTCCGTCGTCGCCATCAGCTCCAGCTTCTTGTTCGCATCGTACAGTTCCTCCTGGATCCGGGTCAATTCCTCGTTGCGGACCTGCAGGTCCTGATTCTTGCTGTTCAGTTCATCCACCAGACTCCGCCAATCGGTCACATCCTGGAAGGTGATGATGCGCCCGATGAAACGTTGATTGCGATGCACGATCGGGTGGATGCGCATCAGCACATGCTGCATCGTCGGGATGAAGCGGCTGAATTCCGCCTGGATCGTGGATCTGGGCTTATGGGTGTAGACATACAGGAATTTCTCCGCGTCCTCCGGATCCATGTGCTCCAGGCACTGCTCGATCGGGAATGGCTGCCCCACCCTGGCGGCGGTGAACTTTCGCGCCGTCTGATTCATATCGATCACGATATTCCGGTCGCTGAGCACGACCAGACCGGATTCCATCGATTCGATCACCGCATCATGGGCGAGGGATACCACCTTGTAGTGGCTGTAATTCTGGGCGGCGATGAAGAAGATGAAATAGGAGATCAGGATGCCGGCTGAAGTCAATCCCCGGTAGATCACCTGGTCATCCACACTGTTCCAGTTCAGTACGGCGTCCGATACGCCAAACAGGATCACCACGAACTGACCGATGCAGAGCAGCAAAGCCTTCTTGCGCATCGCCCCCTCCCTGGCACGGATGGTGATCAGCAGAAGCAGGATGCCGCAGAACGTATACAGGACAGCCATGCACACCAAAGCGACGAAGACAGGTCCGTATTCCCGATAGATGTAGGAACCGTTCACAGGTCTCACGAACCAATGAAATACCGGATTCAGAGTTACGCAAATCGCAATGATAATTGGAGGGATCACAGCAAGTCGCAGGAAGAATTTGCGCAGACGGTAAACCAGGGAAAATTGGAGTGAGATCAGGAGCCACAGATAGCTGAGCATGATGATGCCTATGAATGAAAGATTCAGATACACCCATTGATAGGTCAGATCATCGGTTATGTTGATCGATACCTGGCCAAGCGGCCACAGAAACATGGAAATATGAAACAGTACGTATATTTTCTGCAGTTGCTTGATCTCGTTGATCGACAATACATATATCGATAAACCCAATACCAGAATCAGGACGATCGGTTCATACCAGATAGTCAGGTCTTGCCACACCATAAAAAATTACCCCTTCATTTAAGAGGTTTGCTGCAGGAATTGAATCGGAACATGTCGGATGATAGCACTTTTTGCACTTTTTGCCAATATCCTATCTTATATTCTCCACATTGGCACTTTTTCCTTCTGCGCAAACGGATGGACAGAATGAAAGATTTATGGCAAATTGTACATGTTGAATCTCGCCAATTTCTTTACAACTGACACAGCAGAGGTGAACTATGAACCAGCGCAAAGTGACTTCCCGTCCTGTCGTGCTCGCCATGGTGATGCTTGCCATGTTCATCACAGCCATCGAGGGAACGATCGTCTCCACCGCGATGCCCAGCATCGTCAGCGAATTGCACGGCTTTGAGTCCTTCACCTGGGCTTTTTCCGTATTCCTGCTAATGCAAGCGGTTTCGATTCCGATCTATGGCAAATTGTCCGATCTGTATGGCCGCAAGCCGGTCTTCTTCTTCGGCATGGTGACCTTCCTGATCGGTTCGCTAATGTGCGGACTGGCTGCTTCCATGGAACAGCTCATCCTGTATCGGCTCATCCAGGGGTTGGGGGCCGGGGCTGTCCAACCGCTCACGATGACGATCGTCAGCGATGTTTACCCGCCGCACGAACGGGGCAAGATCCAGGGCTACCTGTCCAGCGTATGGGCGATCTCTTCCGTTCTCGGACCGGCGCTCGGCGGGCTGTTCGTCGAATATATCAGCTGGGTCTGGGTGTTCTGGATCAATATCCCCATCGGTATCGTGACCATGATCGGACTTCATCTCTATTTCCACGAGCAGATCGAGAAGAAGCAGCCTTGCATCGACTATGTCGGCTCCGCTCTGCTGCTCGTCACCATCGGCTCATTGATGACGCTGTTCGTCGGCAGCGGCACGCTCTGGGATTGGGGTTCGTTCCAGACATTCCTGCTGATCCCGACTGCGCTGGTTGGCGCGTGTCTGTTCATCCTGCGCGAGCGGGTCGCACCTGAACCGGTCATGCCACTCTCGCTCTGGAGGCATCGGACGATCGTGCTCAGCAACATAGCGGCCTTGTCGTCGCATATCGTGCTGATCGGCATCTCCGCATTCCTGCCCACCTATGTGCAGGGAGTCATGGGATACAGCCCGCTGATCTCCGGCCTCACGCTTGGCATGATGTCCATCGGCTGGCCGCTCGCCTCCACGATCGGCGGCAGATTCATGCATCAGATCGGGCTCAGGCGCATGTCGGTAATCGGCTGCGCGACGATCATCGCCGGCGCGGTCATGTTCATCCTGCTCAAGCCGGAGTACGGGCCGGTCTACGCGGGTGTGGGAGCATTCCTGTCCGGCGTCGGCTTCGGGCTCCTGTCCACCGCTTCGCTGCTGATCGTGCAGGGCAGCACCGAATGGAACATGCGCGGCTCAGCGACCGCCCTGATCATGTTCATGCGCATCTCCGGTTCGACGATCGGCGCCTCCGTCCTGGCAAGCGTGCTCAACAACCGCTTTATCGCCCATATGAAGGCGAATGCTGACGAGTATGGCGGGAGCCTCGACCTAAGCGATGCCAACCTGCTGCTGGATCCCGATCGGCCCGCACTCGATCCGGAAGTGACCCGGCTGCTGCAGGATGGCCTATCGCTTGGATTGAACAGCGTCTACTGGGCGATCGGGGCGGTGGCGCTCCTCACCTTCCTGCTCATCATTCGCCTGCCTCGCGAACAACGAATGAGCCAGCAGCAGTAACCTCTGCCGCTGGCTCAGTGAGCGGAGCATCCTGCCCGTTCGCTCAATTGACGGCAGGCCGCTCAATCAGCCCAAGTGCGGAGCTTTTGTTCTTGCTTGTGGTCACTTCGAGAGACGGTGTCGCCGGCTCTCACATCCAGGTCACCGGGCTGACTGAAGGGCGTCGATGCCCAGGGCCAGCGCTCCTGTCAGGCCGGCGAGCTGGCCCAGGCCCGGCGGCACGATATACTCGTCGATGCCGTCCAGCAACGCCTCCGCCTGCACATAACCGTTCAGATTGCGCCGCACCTCTTCCCGGATCAGCGGGAACAGATGCCCCTGCTGCATGACCCCGCCGCCCAGGATGACCTTCTTCGGCGAGATCGTCAGGATCATGTTGCAGACCGCCTGGCCGATATAATACGCTTCCATCTCCCACGCCGGATGATCCACAGGAATCTCGTGGCCCTTCATCTTCCAGCGATCCTCAAGCGCCGGTCCCGCGGCCATGCCTTCCAGGCAATCCCCGTGATAGGGACAGCGGCCCTGGAACCTGTCCTCCGGATGGCGCCGCACCAGGACATGGCCAGCCTCGGGATGAACGAGTCCATGCACCAGCCTGCCTTCCGCATAGATGCCGACCCCTACGCCCGTGCCTATCGTATAGTAGATGCAGCTTCCAAGCCCCTGCGCCGCTCCCCATCTCGCCTCTCCGTAAGCGGCGGCGTTCACGTCCGTATCCCAGCCGACGGGTACCTGCAGGGCTTGCGTGATCGCCCCGACGAAGTTGAAGCCAGCCCAACCGGGCTTCGGCGTCGTGGTGATATACCCGTACTGCGGACTGCTGCGATCCAGATTGATCGGACCAAAGGTGCCGATGCCGATCGCCTCCACACCCTTGTCCGCAAAATATTCGATCAACTTGGGGATCGTCGTCTCAGGCGTCTCTGTCGGGAAACGCACGCTGTCCTCGATCAAGCCATGTTCGTTGCCGATGCCGCAGACGAACTTCGTTCCTCCCGCTTCTATCGCTCCGATCCTCATATCCGTCATGTTCCCTCCACAACTGAAATCATTGACGCCTACCATCATACCATAAATAACAAGGCTGTGTTTATTTTGTTGTTGCTCATGACGGGATCAAGGAACTTGAGGACCGCGCTGAATCCAGCCTTCCGCCGCAAAGGAACGTCAATCCGCTATTGGTGATCAAACGGCCATTTTCTCAGAGCTGACGGAACGACAATGCATGATTGGATGATTTTGGTTGGTTTTCGCAAGCGATAGGGTTCCATAACAAATCCACATTCCGTTAGCAACAACCGATCGAAACACAGCCGGAAACATAACAAAAAAGTCCTTGATCACAAGGACTTTCGCAGGCTTATGTATGGTGCGGTCGGTGGGATTTGAACCCACACGTCCATTGGACACTACCCCCTCAAGATAGCGTGTCTGCCGTTCCACCACGACCGCAGGTATAAAAGTGACCCGTAGGGGATTCGAACCCCTGTTACCTCCGTGAAAGGGAGGTGTCTTAACCCCTTGACCAACGGGCCGCATATTCAACTCGTTCCCTCCGCGAAGCACCAGGCTCACGAGCAACAAAGTTTATTATACTGAATATCCATGCCTTTGACAAGCGGAAATTTCATGAAAAAGCGGACAGCAGCGTGTCCGCTATGATGCTTGAAGGAAACGGAGAGAGAGGGATTCGAACCCTCGCGGCTGTTACACCCTAACGCTTTAGCAAAGCGCCCCCTTCGGCCTCTTGGGTACCTCTCCGTATGGCTCCCCGAACAGGACTCGAACCTGTGACAACTCGATTAACAGTCGAGTGCTCTACCGACTGAGCTATCGGGGAATATTCACTCACTCGAAGTGACAAGACATAATTTATCATGATTTGACGGGAGAGTCAAGTTGTATTATTTGTAATTTTCCGCGACATACTCCGCACACATATCTGCGCGTATCGACGCGCCGCTTGCGGTAATACTCCTTGCCGCAGGCCTTGCAGACAAGCTTGTACCGATAGGGAAGCGTGCGCTTCCCGGGCAGCGCCTTGCAATATCTCGTGCCGCCCACCCGCTGCAGCAGGTCCTTGAAATCGCGATCCTGGTGCCGGTAGCCCCTGCCCTCCAGATGGAGATGATAATGGCAGAGCTCATGCTTGATGATCTTCTCCGTCTCCTCCGGGCCATACAGCTCAAAATGCTTCCTGCTGATATCGATATGATGAGTGCGCAGCGCATATCTGCCGCCGCATGCCCTGAGCCGCGAATTAAACGTGGCCCGGTGACGGAAGGGCTTGCCGAACCATTCAAGCGAGATTCGTTCCACCCATGCCTGCAGTTCGCTGTCGCTCATCGGTTTATTGATTTGACGATCGGATGTGTTCATCGTGCTCATTTCCTTTGACTGATCAACTTGAAATTGCCGTGGTTCATCGGTACACTGATAGATATCCTGGCGCACTGAATAGGTTTATATGGAAAGGGGAAAACTAGCGATGGCAGATACCCGTATCGTTCTGCTTCAGGACGGAGCCGAACTGATCTTCGTCGAAATGCCGGCCACACACGCCTATCAGCTGGAAGCGCTGAATGTGCGTCTGCACAAGGAGCTGGGCAAACTGACCGCGCAGAACGTGCCGACACTGCCGCATGTGGTGGCGGAGTGTCCTTCTGTTGAACTGTTGCATGACAAGTATAGCATAACGAACGGCCTTGATTATATCAATCAGCTGGAAGCCGCCTTCGCGGCGATCGACGAGCGTTCGTATCCGCTCATTGCCCTGCTGACGGAGATTCGCGCCTTGCAGGCGCAGCTGGAGCAATGGTACGAGGAAGAGGCCTGACCCGGACCTGATGCGCCGGCACGATCCGGACATCGCCGCTTCGTCGCAACATCCCGAAACGGACCTGCACCGGGCTCATGCCCACCTCATATAATGGAGGTACGATACAGGAGCAGCCTATTCACCTGCCTCGCGGACCGCGTATGCAGCCGAGCTGACAGCCAGTGCGACGCGCGGCGTGCATCGGCGCAGCCTTCCGCACGAACTTGCGCGATTCGCATACGATGCAGGTAAGGCTGTCATCCTGATGAAGCTCAGGGGAGGGATGCAGGATGCCCCAATGGTTATGCAATCAGCTCCAGAGGGCTTTTCAGACGAAGGATCTGCGGCAGATCCGCGTGCTCAATGACTGCTGGTTCTTCTACCGGTCAGGACACCATGCTCAAGACAACCAGGCAAGACAGGCAGACCATCGAAGCTAATCCACCCGCATAAACAGAAGCACCCCCGTCGCCGATCACACCGGATCCGCCAACGACGAGAGTGCTTGTTTCATTTTCAGGCCGCTCATGCGGTCCATCAGTCCAACTGCCTTGCGGTCCATGGTCAGCGTCTACGGTCTGCGCATCGTCAGGCTGACCCGTCCTTTCTTCAGATCCGTCTGCAATACCCATACCGTCACGATATCGCCGACGGAGACGACGTCCATCGGATGCTTCACATAGCGGTCGCTCAGCTGGGAGATATGGACGAGGCCGTCGTTTTTCAGCCCGATATCCACGAACGCCCCAAAGTCGATGACGTTGCGCACCGTCCCCTTCAGCTCCATCCCCGGCTTCAGATCCTCGATCTTGAGCACATCGGTGGAGAAGATCGGCGGCGGCAGCTCGTCGCGCGGGTCACGCCCCGGTCGAAGCAGGCTGTCCAGAATATCGCGCAAGGTCGGCAGACCCACGTCCAGCTTCGGCGCCAGCTCCTCCGGGTTCAGCTCGCGCAGGCGCGCATTGACCGCTTCCGTGCCGATGGCTTCCAACGCGAGGCCCAGCTCCTCGAACAGGCGGTCGACGATCCCATAGGACTCCGGATGGATCGGCGTATTGTCGAGCGGATTGTCTCCGCCCTGGATGCGCATGAAGCCGACGCACTGCTCGAACGTCTTGGCCCCGAGGCGAGGCACCTTCTGCAATTGCTTGCGGTTCGTGAAGCGGCCGTTTTCTTCCCGATATTTGACGATGTTCCTGGCGATGGTCGCATTGATGCCGGACACATAGGACAGAAGCGAAGGCGAGGCCGTGTTCAGGTCGACGCCGACATGGTTGACGACCGATTCCACGACGAAGCGAAGGCTTTCCTCGAGCCGCTTCTGCTGCACGTCATGCTGGTATTGGCCGACGCCGATTGACTTCGGATCGATCTTGACCAGCTCCGCCAGCGGATCCTGGAGGCGTCTGGCGATCGAGACCGCGCTGCGCTCCGCCACATCGAAGTCCGGGAATTCCTCCGCCGCCAGTTTGGACGCGGAATAGACGCTGGCCCCCGCTTCGCTGACGATGATGTACTTCAGCTTCGGATTGCCGAGCTTCCTGATCAGATCGGCGACGAAGCTCTCCGTCTCGCGCGACGCGGTGCCGTTGCCGATGGCGATGATCTCCACGCCATACTTCCCGATCAGGCCGCTGACCAGTTTCTCCGCCTCCGCCACCCTGTTGTGCGGCGGCGTCGGATAGACCACCGCCTTGTCCAGCACCTTGCCCGTGTCGTCCACCACCGCCAGCTTGCAGCCGGTGCGGTATGCCGGGTCCACGCCTAGCACGACGCAGCCCTTCACCGGAGGCTGCAGCAGCAGGTTGCGCAGGTTGTCGGCGAACACCTTGATCGCATGTTCTTCCGCCTTCTCCGTCAGCTCGCCTCTCACCTCGCGCTCGATCGACGGAGCGATCAGCCGCTTGTAGGCGTCCTCGATCGTCGTCAGCAGCACCTGACGCGTGACCGACTCCGCCTTGAGCAGCTTCCGCGCGATATACTCATGGATGCGGGCCTCTTCCACTTCCAGTCTGACCTTCAGCATCTCCTCGCGCTCGCCGCGATTGATCGCCAGGATGCGATGCGGCGGCAGCCTGCGCACCGGTTCCTGATAGGCATAATACATCTCGTACACCGATTCCGCCTGCGGGTCCTTCGCTTCCGTGACGATCATGCCGTGATCATAGGTGAACTTGCGGATCCAGGCGCGGATCGACGCGTCGTCGGCGATATTCTCGGCGATGATGTCGAGCGCGCCCTGAATCGCCTCTTCCGCCGACGCCACTTCCTTGTCCGGATGGACATAGGCCCCGGCTTCCGCCAGCAGATCGCCGCTGCGCGGCTGGCTGAAGATCCAGTCGGCGAGCGGCTCCAGCCCCTTCTCCTTGGCCACGCTTGCCCTGGTCTTGCGCTTCTGCCGATACGGGCGATACAGATCCTCCACCTCTTGCAGCTTCGAGGAAGAGGCGATCACCTGCCGCAGTTCCTCCGTCAGCTTGCCCTGCTCGAAGATGAGCCGCAGCACCTCGTTCTTGCGCGCCTCCAGGTTGCGCAGATACTGCAGGCGTTCCTCAATCGCACGGATCTGCGTCTCATCCAGTTCGCCCGTCATTTCCTTGCGGTAGCGGGCGATGAACGGGATCGTATTGCCTTCATCGAGCAGTCCGACCGTTGTCCGCACCTGCCTGGCGCTGATCTTCAGCTCGCTGACCAGATTGGCCAGGATTCGCTCCCGCACCTTCTCTTCCGGTTCTTCCACCCATTCGGATATGAATTCAGCCATAAGGTATTCATTGCTCCTTCTCACATGATCCATTTGCTTACGTTGCCTGTCCAGCGCGATCCGTCCATGCGCCCGCTGGCACACGGACAACCTGACTTATTATACCATTCGCGTTCCAACCAGCTCAAACTTGGGACAGGTCCTGTCACCGGCAATTCCGATTCGCACCTGTCCCGTATAAACCAAAAAAGGAAGGCTTGAGCGCCTCCCAGCTTCATTCTGAGTATAATGAGTATAATATGTAGATAAACGGTTGGTGAGCCGATTCCGAACGCGCGCCGGTCAGACGATACGCCCGGCTATCAAGCCGATAATCGGGCGATCTCAAAAATCGATCAATCCCAGACTGATCTGCAACGATTCATTCACCTTGCGCATCATCGCTTCGTCCAGGTGCGTTATCTTGTCGGTCAACCGTTGCTTGTCGATCGTGCGGATCTGCTCCAGCAGGATGACCGAGTCGCGATCAAATCCATGCTGTTCCGCATTGATCTCCACGTGCGTCGGCAGCTTCGCCTTCTGGATCTGCGCTGTGATCGCTGCGACAATCACGGTCGGGCTGAAGCGGTTGCCGATATCGTTCTGGATGACGAGCACCGGCCGCACGCCGCCCTGTTCGGAGCCAACGACCGGTGACAGATCGGCGAAGAACACGTCTCCTCTTTTGACGATCAAGCGCATCACACCCCGCTTACTAAGCGGTTCAGAATCGTGCCCGCATCCTCTTCCGCCTGGAACGCCTCCGATGCCATGCTGAGATTGATCTTGGCCATCTCCATATACCCGCGTTGCATAGATTCGCGTAAGTTGCGCTTCTTCCGTTCGACCAAATATAGCTTCATAGCCTGTCGGATCAGCTCGCTGCGGTTGAGTTTCTCCTCCTGAACGATTCCGTCCACTTCCTCTAACAGATATTCAGGCAGGCTGATCATTATGCGCTTCGTGTTTTGCAAATTGGCCACCGAATGAGCACCTCCACTAACGAATACGGTCAATATTACCAGTATGATGTGTTAACCGCCAAATTATACAAATGAAATATATGCAGCCGGTATATCATTTATGTTACACGTGGATGACGGCTTGTAGAAACGATCGTCGCCGTTGCAACCATCAACCGGGCAAGCGCGTCAAGTAATTAATATTCGATACACAACGAAAATTTCCTGTCTGGATCGGCAATTTTCACCCTGGCAAAAACATGCAATCCGGACGCGCACGGCTGTCTTCTGATCCGGTCAAAAGTCTCATGGGTTCTGCGAAGCGCCACAAGGCACATCGCCCCTTCACCATCTCAGATCAGATCATTGTCCACGTGTATCACTTCGCCGTTCGAAACGTATACGCGCGGCACGCGGTGCGAGATCATGCAGGGAATCTCGTAGTTGATCGTGCCCAGCAGGGCGGCCAGCTCATCCACATGGATCATCGCGCCGTCCTGCTCGCCAAACAGCACCACTTCATCGCCGATGGCCACATTCGCGATGTCCGACACGTTAATCATGCATTGATCCATGCAGATCCGTCCGACGATCGGCGCCCGGCTGCCATGGACAAGCACGCTGGCCTTGCCGCCCAGGAGCCGTGTGTACCCGTCCGCATAGCCGACGGGCAGCGTCGCGATCGTCTCCTCACCCCGGGTCCGGTAGGCGGCGCCATAGCTGACGCCGGAACCGGGAGGAAGCGTCTTGGTCATGACGACCTCGGTCACGAAGCTCATGACAGGACGCAGATTCACGCGGCTGCGGAACACTTCCTCGGACGGATACAGGCCATACATGCCGATCCCGAGCCGCAGCATCGAGAACGTCAGCTCCGGATGATCGATCCCGGTGGCGCTGTTGCCCGCATGGATGATCGGGATGTCGATCCCCCGATCGCGGAAATGCTGCACCACCCTGTTGAAGCGATCATGCTGCATGAGCGTGTATGATTTGTCCTGCTCATCTGCGCACGCGTAGTGGGTGAACAAGCCTTCCAGCTCGACGCCAGGCAGTTGCCTGATGCGTTCGATGTAGGCGATGCCCGACTCATCCGCGGGGACGCCGATGCGCCCCATGCCGCTGTCCACCTTCACATGCACCTTCAGCTTGCGGTCCACGGCCGGATCGAACGGTTCCGCCAGACATGCTTCTATCAGATTGTCGCTGTATGCCGTGATCGTGATCTCCAGCTTCCGAGCGAGTCCCAGGCCTTCCGGCGGCGTGTAGCCAAGCACCAGGATCGGCGCGGTGATGCCTGCCTTGCGAAGCTCGATGGCCTCATCCAGGAATGCGACGCCGATGTAGTCGACCCCGCTCTTCAGCGCGCAGGCCGCAGTCTGCACGGCTCCATGTCCGTATGCGTTCGCCTTCACGACCGCCATCAGGCGGATTGGTTCCGGCACCACTCTGCGAAACTCCCGGATGTTATGCTGCAACGCATCTAGCGAAATTACCGCCCTCGTCGGACGGTAAAAGGTCTTCATGGAACCACCCCACACATGTTCTGCAGTCGTGGCAGTCAATGTCGATTCGATTTCCAATGTTATAATGGTAAACGTAATCCAGAGCGGTGTCAACGAACGGCGCCACATTTGCCAGGCGGTAAATGGTGGTTCATCATGCGCCTTTCGCAGGCTCCCAGAACCCAAGCAGTTATTTGCCCACCTGACCTTGCACGGATTGGGCGATCCTGATCATCTCTTCCTCGGGCACATGGTTCATCGTCATCCGGTATTCGACGCCCTGGTCATCGTACCAGATGAGCGTTTTCTGCTCCTCACCTGTCAGCACGCCCAGCGTAAATCCAAGGTTCACCACCGTCGTTTCATGCAGGAAGACCGGTGTAGCGAGCGGGCGGGATTCAAGGATCGTATAGGAGTAATTCGGCCCCACATAGCGGAGCATGACCGCATCCGCATCGCCCAGCTGAATCTCCTCGACATCGGACAACTGGACGCCCGAAGGCACATAGGCCGGATAGATGATGCCGAAGTCGCCAAGCTCCTGCGCGACCTTCTCCGTCAACTCCCCTGCGGCAGGCAGCGGTGACATCGTCGGCAGCGAAGTCATGTTCCAGCTGGTGAGATTCCACTTCATGTCGAAATTGGTCTTCTCGAACTTCTTGTCAAACTCGAAGGCGCTGAAGTCGACCGTAACGACAGGTTTGTCGTTCTCGTCCAGCAGTTCGACATGGACCGGCGCATAGCCGTCCTGCTTCAGCCAGATCTTCTGGCGAGGCAGGGCCATGTTCTGATAGTTGGCCTTCACATCGAAGACATAGCTGTCCCCATCCTTCGTGACAGCCCGCTCGGCATCATCGACGATGCTGCGGAGCAGGGACTGGTACAGATAGATCTGACCCTGGTTGTTCGGCCACTCGCTTCGGAAGCGGAAGCTCTTCTGCAGATGAGGGGTCAGCACGAATACTCCTTCTTCATTTTTCAGGACGATCTGCGTGATGTTCTTCTGCTTGTTCGTGATCGCGATGCGGTAGAACTCCGGCTTCTGGAACCAGACGGTCAGACGATACTCCTGCGGCTGCTCTCCCGAATACAGGATCATCGCCCCTTCCGCCGAGTAGCTGTTGATCCCGTCGATCAGCTTCTCCAGATCCTGCACCACATCCGCTTCGCTCTTCTGTCCACATCCTGCCAAGACAATCACCGCAATCATGACTACGGCCGTCAGCCACGTGATCCGGCGCATCCCATCATCCCCTCTTTGCACAATAGTTGCTTGACTCATGTTTCATGTCTATGAGGGGACTTGGACTTTTATGCGGACTAGTTTGACGAGCCGTTGGGTAAGTATGGACAAGCCGTTGCACCTGACATTCTACTTGAAAAATCAGGACTACGTTACGACCTCCCAGTAGTTCAGCGAGTATGTCCCGCGTTGCGACGGTGAGCTTGCAATCAGGCTCTGTTCGGAAAGGTAATGATTGACAGTTGCGGATGCGGAATCTTAAGATAGAAGGTGTTTTCAGATACCGGACTTCAATCATTATTTAATATGGAGGGGGATATGAATATCCGAACTGTGGGTTACGTTATCATGAGAACGTTTGCGTTTGGTATCGGCGCTGTTTTTCCATTCGTATCGATCCTCTGGAAGATTATCATCTTGATTCTTTTTCTTATTTTTAGAGTCATTGACATCGAAAGAGATCGCAAGCTGACCGGCGTCACGTCCATGTTCTTCCTCGGCATGATTCTTGCTTACTTGTTCAGATTGATTTGGCAATCTTAAACGATTAACGTATGAATATCTTGGAGTAACCAGATCGAACTTCTTCATTTTCCACGAACACGCGGCTGCGCTTCTGATCCGGGCGTCATAGGACGTGTCTCGTGATGAAAGGGGAAAACTCGTAAGTTGAATGGACAAGGGGCTGGATTGAACGAACTGGACAGCCCCCGCGATCCGATTCCATCATTACTAATTGGTTGCTATATGACCGCAACAATATCCGCCAGTTATGATCCGCTTCTTCTATGTCTCCTCCTGATCAGGAAGATCGTGAGCACCGTCAATCCTACCGCCCCAATTCCTATTACGATATATAAGATGTTGAACGAAGACTCCCCATAGGACTTGATGGGTTTCCTATCTTTCAGAAATTGAGTGTAGAAATCGGACTTTTCCCCTTCAACGTACGTTGTGTCTACCTTTCCTGCCGACAGAGGCACGACGCCGTTAGCACCAGCCACGGGAACCAGATAATCGTATCGTTCCCTCTCTTCCAGCAGAAGTAGAAATGATCTCCCCTGCTCCTGGATTCGTGTCATGAGTGCTATGTCATTTCCATCTACACCAACGATCATCCTCTGTGGGCTATCGCCTTTAAATACTTGCTCTATTGCAAATGGATAACCGATAAAAAGACAGTTGCTCAACGGGGACTTCTCAGAAAAATCATACCGGCCTATCACGATCACATCTGCGCGCTCCACGACTTCATCGGGGGCAACATAGCCCCAGCTTGAAGCGGAGACCGATTGATCACTCAGCAGGATACACCCCATCATAAACATCATAAGAACGGCGATAGGAATTCGTCTCATACTTCACCTCCAACGATGAAACTGAAATACTATAGGACCGATAAGCTTGAACGATGACACCGCCAAGACACCATACGATGATGATTTCTAGATGCACATGAAGGACGAGAGTTTCCGAAGTGTAACTGCCATCGGCAAGAGGCTGCGCGACCAGAACGGAGTCCCAACCGATTCGTCGGTGCGGTTCGACATTTAACTTTTCCCGTTTTATTCGATAATTGGTATAATATTGTTGAAAGTATCATGGAAGTTTGGCCTTGATTCATGATGGCATCTGCCTGATTCTGAGGAGCAAGGAGGAAAAGAGATGATGCGAGTCAAGCCAAGAGATGCGGCCATGTTCATCATCATCAATCTGTTTATGGGTTTTATGTGGGTTTTGTTTTCGGAACATGTCCTGATCACATCCGATTACTCCCGCTTCATGAGACTCTGTATCTTCTTGTTCGGCGGCTTGCTGTTCGGAGAAGTATATCGGGGTATCATCAAGCTGAACA
>CALGAO010000086.1 GCA_937957685.1 uncultured Paenibacillaceae bacterium | reverse complement strand
ATGGTCATCCTGATGCTGCTCGAGATCTTCCCGACGGTCATCACGGTCATGATCTCGGCGATCCTGATGGTCGTGACCGGGTGTGTGCGCAATATGGAGGAAGCGTACAAAACCGTCAACTGGGAGACGATCGTGCTCATCGGCAGCATGATGTCGGTGTCGATGGCGATTGAGAAGACCGGCGCGGCGCAGCTCCTGTCTGAAGGTCTGGTCAACATCCTCGGTGCGCTCGGGCCGATCGCCCTGCTGGCGGGGATCTATTTCGCCGGATCGTTCCTCACGCTGTTCATCAGCAACACGGCTGCGGCTGTGCTGTTTGCGCCGATCGCCCTGAGCGCCGCGACGCAGATCGGAGCAAGTCCGTACCCGTTCCTGTTCGCTGTAACGGCAGCGGTGAGTCTGTGCTTCGCTTCGCCTTTCTCGACGCCGCCCAACGCCCTGGTCATGTCCGCAGGCCGTTACAAGTTTATGGACTATATCAAGGTCGGTCTGCCGTTGCAGCTGGTGATGGGGATCGTGTTAGTGCTGGTACTGCCCCTGTTGTTCCCGTTCTAGGACCGCCAGATCATCTTCCGTTGGACAGGGCTGGACCGGATGTGCAGTCCGGTCAGCAGCTGTGCGGCGCTTGCTCGCAACCAGCAGAAAAGCCGATTGCCTTTACCGGGGGCAATCGGCTTTTCTTACATCCTTTATCTGCGGCTCGCCACCAGCGGAGTGTCAGGCAGCTCGTTGACGGAGACGACGGCGTCGGTTTTCTTCTTCGGGCGTCGCCACATTTTCTCGCTGCCAGGCAGATCATCGAACCATGTGGCATTGTCCGGGCAGTCGAGGATCATGAATTTGCCGTATTCGTCGTCGCGCGACTGGTGATATTTCAGATAGGCCTTGCCTCCTTCGATCGCCAGGATCTCGATCTTGCCGGAGGTGTGGCTCATCGTGAGGCGCACGCGCTTGCCCAGTCCGGAGGTTCGCGCTTTCGCCTCTTCGACGATGCGGTAGACTTCCTTGAGCGGCAGGACGAAGTCGTGGTTGCCGGCGACCGGGCGATTGATGAAGAAATAGTACGGCGTCACGCCCGCCGCCGACAGCTTGTCGAGCAGTTCGCCCAGCACCGCCGGATCGTCGTTGATGCCTCGCAGCACAGGAGTCTGATTGACGACGATCACGCCGGCCTGATGCAGCGCTTCGAAGGCGCGGCGCGCCTCCTCGGTGATCTCGCGCGGATGATTGATGTGCGCCATCACGTAGATGCGCTTCTCCGCCGTGGAGTTTGCGCGCAGGAGCTCCAGCAGCTCCTGATCCTCATAGATGCGCATCGGATTAAATACCGGCAGCTTCGAGCCGAGGCGGATGATGTTGACGTGATCGATCGCGCGCAGTTGTTCGATGATCATCCGCAGCTTGCCCGTGGCCAGGATCAGGCTGTCGCCGCCGGTGAGCAGCACATTGTTGATCTCCGGATGCTGGCGGATATATTCGATGCCCGGGCGCACATCGGACATGGCTTCCTTCACATCGGCGCGGAACAGCCGCTTGCGGAAGCAATATCTGCAATAGGCGCCGCATACTTCCGACACGATCAGCAGCGCGGTCGTGCGGTATTTGTGCTGGCATCCGGGAACGACATAATTCGTATCTTCATCGGATGCGTCCCATCTGCCGTACTCCAGCAGCTCTCCTTCGTTGGGGATGACGAGCTTGCGGATCGGATCATGCGGGTCGTCCCAGTTGATCAGTTTCAGATAGTAGTCGTTGACGCGGAAGACATACTTGTTCGTGACCTGTTTGAGTCTGTCCTTCTCCTCGGGTGTGAGTCCTTCCACCTTGGCGATGTTGGTGATGTACTTCGGCTGAGCCATTTCATACTACCTCCTTTGGATTGGTGAAGTAGTAGACCGGCCAGTGAAACTTTCGCAGAGAGGTCATAAGGGTCAGCGGCGTATGCGATTGATGGCTGCATGGTGAGGGCATCGGTGAAACCTGAAGAGGATGCGCGTGTCTGCGGTGTACGAGCAGAAGAGTTGGAGGATGAAGTTCGGAAATTGATAACAGCCGCTTCCTCAGGACACAAAAAGGCCCTATTCTCAGCAATAGGGCCATCATCTCTATCGAAAGTTAGCTGTTGACCCATCTACTGCAGACGAGGTTAGCTGACGGGCTTGGGAAGATGGTCCCCTTCGGCGGTAAGCCGATTCGCCCCAGAAAGTGGTTCCCCCGCTTCCCGGCTGATGGCCGAGAATTAAGCTTGGTATAATTATAACGTTTATTTATAAATGATGTCAAATGCTGGGGGAAGAAAATTTTGCCCGTGTGACAGGGGGTAGGCGGGGTGAACGACGGCGTTGGGATGTGACGATTGTGCGGAGTGGCATTTTGGAGGCGTTTTGTCGAATGAACTATACAGATGTTTTTTTTTGCTTTAGGATAGTAGGGGATATACCTCAACTTGCCTGAAACGACAACGAACGATGACCATCAGACTCGCCGAGGAGATGACTATGGAGTTAATCAAGGAATATCTGCAAAGTCAGCTTCTGGATGACAGCACCTCGACCGTGCTCGCTTATGTGCTGATCTCCATCCTGATCATCGCCATCAGCATCGTGGCCAACTTCATCACGAAACGGATCGCCCTCAAGCTGCTGGCTGTCTACATCAAGCGCAACCGGTTCGAATGGGATGACAAGCTGCTGGAGCGCAAGGTGTTCCAGAAGCTGTCCCATCTGGTGCCCGGGATCATCTTCTATTACTCGGCCGGCATCTATTGGGCTTATCCGACGGTTCAGCTGCTCATCGAACGAGCTTCGATGATCTATGCCCTGGTCGTCGTGATGTTGGTGCTGAGTGCCTTCCTGAATGCGCTCAATGATATCTACCAGACCTACGAAATCTCCAAACAGCGGCCGATCAAGGGCATCCTGCAGGTGGTGAAGATCATCTTCTTCTTCATCGGCGCGATCGTGATCATCGCGACGCTGATCGGGCAGAATCCGTTCATCCTGCTCGGCGGGCTTGGCGCCTTGTCAGCGGTGCTCATGCTGATCTTCCAGAATTCGATCCTTGGACTGGTGGCCGGCATTCAGCTGTCCGCCAATGATATGGTGCGCGTCGGCGACTGGATCGAGATGCCGAAGTACAACGCGGACGGCGACGTCATCGAGATCACGCTGACGACGGTGAAGGTGCAGAATTTTGACAAGACGATCACGATGATCCCGGCATCCGCCTTCATCTCCGATTCGTTCAAGAACTGGCGGGGCATGCAGGAGACGGGTGGCCGCCGCATCAAGCGCTCCATCTACATCGATGTGACGAGCATCCAGTTCTGCACGGAGGAGATGCTGGAGCGGTTCAAGAAGATCCAGTATCTGAAGGATTACATAGAGAGCAAGGAGCGGGAGATCGCGGCCTACAACGAGGAGCATGGCGTGGATCCCTCAAGCATCGTCAATGGACGTAGGCTCACGAATATCGGGACGTACCGGGTCTACATCGAACGCTACATCGCCAACCATCCGAAGATTCACAAGGGTCTGATCAGCATGGTCAGGCAGCTGGCGCCGGGGGAATACGGGCTGCCGCTGGAGATCTATGCGTTCACCGCTGATGTGAGGTGGCCGGTGTATGAGGGGATCCAGTCGGACATCTTCGATCACGTGCTGGCCGTCGCGCCGGAGTTCGGATTGAGGGTGTTCCAGAACCCGAGCGGCCATGACATGCGTCAGATGATGAGTCAGGTTGCGCTGCGGCATATGTCGTGAATGGTGGTATGGTGAGCATCGTCGGTGCGTAAGAAGTTGAAAGCAGTTTGAGTCAGGCATCGGTGGTGCGGAGGAAGTTAGGGCAGTGTGACGGCTGCAGCGGTGCGGAGGAAGTTGGGGGCAAAGGTATGGCAGGCAATGGTGGTGCCGGAGAAGTTGGGGCTGTTTGACGGTCAGACAGTGGCGGTGCGGCAGATGTTGTGATCAGTGTGACGGCTGCAGCGGTGCGGAGGAAGTTGGGGGCAAAGGTATGGCAGGCAATGGTGGTGCGGAGAAGTTGGGGCTGTTTGACGGTCAGACAGTGGCGGTGCGGCAGATGTTGTGATCAGTGTGACGGCTGGCAGAGGTGGTACGGCAGATGTCGTGAGCGGTGGGACGACTGGCGGCAGAGTTGCGGCGGAGGTCGAGAGCGGACGGATGATCGTTGCAGTTACGGCGGGTACAGCTGGAATGCACGTGGTATGCAAGCGGCGCTGCGAACGGCGGCGCTGCGAACGGTCGTCCATCATGATTGGAAAATAAAGCGCCACCATGATAGAATGCGTCGAATACGTGGTGTAAAGGGGTTGGGCAAGAGATGGAACGGAATGATAACCGGCCGGCCGCGATACTGATCGTCGATGACGAGGAAGGGATCGTTCACATTATCGAGAACCACTTGATGAAAGAAGGTTACCTGACCTATCGGGCGCTTGGTGGCCATGAGGCAGTGGAGATGGCAGAGCGGCATCACATCGATCTGATCTTGCTGGATTGGATGATGCCCGGCATGAACGGATTGGACACATTGCGCAGGATTCGCGAAACGGTCGGGGAGATCCCGTTATATTCCTGACGGCCAAGACGGATGAAGTGGACAAACTGTTGGGATTGGAGCTTGGCGCCGATGACTATATCACCAAACCGTTCTCGTTGCGCGAGCTGGTGGCGAGGATTCGCGCAGTGTTGCGTCGTTGGGTGAAGATAAGGTCGATGGTTCCGGAAGATCAGGATGCCGGCGTCCTCGTTCGGGGAGGTCTTCGGATCGACGTGGCGAAACATAGCGTATACGCGAACGATGCGGAGATCGCGCTCACCCCGACGGAGATGAAGCTCCTTCACACGTTGGCTGCCCATCCCGGCCGGGTGTTCAGCCGCCTGCAGTTGCTTGAGATTGCGCTGGGCATGGATTATGAGGGTTATGAAAGGTCCATTGATACGCATATATGGAATCTGCGGAAAAAGATTGAACCCGACCCGGGTCACCCCGTGTATATCTTGACTGTATTCGGCGTGGGCTACAAATTCGGTGAGCGGCCATGAGACAAGCGAACAAGCTTTTCTTCATTCACGGTCTGCTCTTTACCTGTTTGATCCTGGCGATCTGTTGGATCGGTTTCGGGTGGAGATGGTTTCAAGGGGACCCTCTTCCCCAGGAGATGATGTATATCGCCCTTCTCGTGATATGGATGCTGGGATTGGCGGGCATCTATCTCGTCTCCCGGTGGTTCGGGACCAGATGGGCGGCGCTGTTGGAACAGACCGAAGAGGCATTGTATGCTCCCTCGGCCAGCCGCATCGAGATCGCCGGGAGCGACGAAGTGGCGTCGCTCGCCGGACTGATCGAGCGGATGCGGGCACATTGGGTGAACGGCACCGAAGCTCGCGACCGTCAGGTGTCAGATGCGGCTCATGAGCTGCGGACTCCGATCGCGATCATTCGCGCCCAACTGGAAGCGATGCTGGAAGGTTCGATGAGGTTGACGCAGGAGAACATTGTACCGCTCTATGATGAGACGACGAGGTTGACGAAGCTTATTCAGGATCTGAGTCTGCTGAGCCTTGCGGAGTCGGGGCAGCTGAAGCTGGATCGAAGATGGGTGCCCTATGGCGATCTGATACACGAAGTGATTAAAGTGATGTCGTTCGAAGCGCAGCGGGAGTCGATCGTCATCCATGCGAATATCGCGGATGTGGGGGAAGTCTATTGCGACCCCCAGAGAATGAAGCAAGTATGGATTAATCTGCTGGGCAATTCCATCCGGTACACACCTGCCGGGGGGAACATCAAGGTGGAAGGGCAAGCGATCGACCACCGGGTGCGAATCACCGTCACGGACACGGGGCCCGGCATCCCGCCCGAACATCTGCCCTACTTGTTCCATCGGTTCTATCGGGTGGAAGAGTCGCGAAACCGGGGAACCGGAGGGATGGGGTTAGGACTGTCCATTGCCAAAGAGCTTGTGGAAGCCCATGAAGGCAAGCTGGAGATCCATAGCGACGAAGGTCAGGGGACGACTTATGTGGTCGATATGCCGGTTTTTCCGGTGTCTTGACAACTTCTTGACATCTTCCGCATGCGTTCTTGACACCGATTCCGTACAATGACGTTGCTGGAACCGTGATCAGAACTGCTGAATGGAGATGATTCAGAATGGCGACGAATCGCATGCATCAACCATCGGCCACCCCTATACTCGAAGCAATCAACATCCGGAAAGTGTACGGTCGCGGGCAACATCAGGTGGAAGCGTTGAAGGGCGTCAGCCTGCGCATATACCCCGGATAGATCGTGGCCATCATGGGACCGTCTGGATGCGGCAAGACGACGTTGTTGAACGTCCTGTCAGGCATGGACTCTCTGACCGAAGGCCGGGTGATCGCACTCGGCAATGATCTTCATCGCATGCGCGACGATCTGCGCGACCGGTTTCGCGCGCAGTACATGGGTTTTATCTTTCAATCGTACAACCTCATCCCCGTATTGACAGCCGTAGAGAACGTGGAATTGCCGTTATTGAGCCAGGGGGTTGCGAGCAAGACCGCAAGGCTTAAGGCGGAAGAAGCCTTGGGAAGAGTCGGTCTGAAAGAGCGATGCCGTTACCGGCCGGACGAGCTGTCCGGAGGGCAGCAGCAACGCGTGGCGATCGCCCGCGCCGTGGTCAACTCCCCGAGCATGGTCTGGGCCGATGAACCGACGGGGGCGCTTGACCGCCAGACGGCGAATATGGTGCTCGATCTGATCGATCGTTTGAATCGCGCCGACGGGATCACTTTCGTGATCGTCACCCACGATCCTCTTGTCACTGAGCGGGCGCATCGAGTGTTGTACATGGACAGTGGGCGTTTGGTGCAGGAACGGGTGCAGAAGGGAACGGAGCAAGGGGCCGGGTCGGAGATGCGGTCTGACAGGAGAGATGTGCGGTGAACACGGCGGTCATGATCCCTCTGTTCGGTGCTGTTTTGCTGATGGTCTCGTATACGGTTTATATCGCAGTGAAACGTCCCCACATACGGAAACTGGCATGGAGAAACATCTTCCAAAGAAAAAGGACAGCGATGTTCCTCGTGGCCGGGGCGATGATCGGCAATGCGCTGATCACCGGCTCGCTGTTGTTGCAGAACTCCGTTCATCGGAGCATCGATCGCTATTTCGCCGAGCAATTCGGCCCGATTCACAGCGACCTCTATGCACGCAATCAACCGCAATCTTCCGCATCCTCCTTA
>CALGAO010000085.1 GCA_937957685.1 uncultured Paenibacillaceae bacterium | reverse complement strand
AGGACCCGACGAGCAGTCACGTAACGGTCAGCCCATTTGCCGCTTTTCAGGCTGGAGATATGCACGTCGCTGCCGCTGACATCGAGGATATGGATGAATTGACCATTCCCGATATAGATGCCGACATGAGTAATCGATGAGCTCTTGCTGCTGCTGCTGAAGAAGACGAGATCGCCCTTCTGCAGATTGGCTTTGCTCACGTACTTGCCTGCATTTTTCTGATAACGGGTACCCCATTTCAGATCGACTCCGTGCTTCGCGAACACGTACTGGGTGAACGACGAGCAGTCGAAGATCAGGTTCTTGGTGTCGCGGGTCCCGAAATCATACTCAGCGCGTCCGATCAAAGACTTCGCTGTCTGGATGACGGCATCCGCCTTGCTGGTCGCCGCATACGCAGGGCTCACAAACGTCAAGGTCAGCGCAATCGCCATCATGACAGCCAGGATCTTTTTCATGCTTTTCCTCCTTCTTGCATATTTTGAACCTGCATGCAGCAAATTCAAGACATTATCAGCTTAACATAGAAAATGGCGATATTGGTCATGTAGTTGTTTCCAGCCCTTGTGAAGAGCAGCGGGGCCGGGTCTTCCAGCGATGGCACAGGCTACGGGACCAACCGCCGGCAAAGCGGTGTATCCCAAGCGCCAGCGTTGTGGTACAATGTCGTTGGTCTGGTTGACCGATGGAACGTCGCCGGGTGTCAAACGGGGCGTGGAATGACAGACGCTGCGGGGCGAATCCGGCGGTTCGGCCTTGCTTCGCTGTTGCATCGTCCGGGTGTGAATCCGGGCCGGCAAGTATTCAGGGGTTCATGAAAAGAGGTTGAATGACGATGATCGTGCGGATCGAGAGAAAGGGATTTGAGGATTATCAGACGGAATTGTTCAATTTGCTGCGCGCCTTCCATGAGCAGGTGGAAGTGACAACCGACAGCGAAGCGCAGGCGGATGCCGTCCTGTCGCTCGAGCTGGTCCCGGCGCGAGAGCGTGAGGAGATCCGCGGCAAATATCGATATGATGGCGGCGAGGTGCAGGGAGCGATCGCCGTTCAGGGTGGGCAGGACGACGGAGAGAGGCGACATGCGGTGCGACGTGCGGTGCTCAAATGCGTGCTCGGGTTGCTCAGGGAAGCGACGGGACTTGAGCAGCCATGGGGAGTCCTGACCGGCGTTCGGCCAACGAAGCTGATGCACAATCTGCTCATGGAGCACGACAAGGCCGAGGCGGAGCGCATCCTGGAGGAGGAATACCTCGTTACTTCGGGCAAGGTGAAGCTGCTCAGCCAGGTGGCCGAGCGGCAGCTGACGGTGCTTCCGGACCTGTTCCGGCTGGACGTCGAGGTCAGCATCTACATCGGGATCCCGTTCTGCCCGACGAAGTGCGCCTACTGCACGTTCCCGGCTTACGACATTCGCGGCAACAACGGTTCGGTGGACGGGTTCCTGAGCGGGCTGCAGGAGGAGATTCGCGCTGTTGGCAGATGGTTGCGCGAGCATGATCTGGGCATCACCACGATCTACTGGGGCGGAGGCACGCCTACCAGCATCACCGCCGAGCAGATGGAATCGCTGTTCATCGCGATGCACGAGAGCTTCCCGCGGATGGACCGGGTTCGCGAGCTGACGGTGGAGGCGGGCAGGCCGGATACGATCACCGCGGACAAGATCGAGGTGATGAAGCGCTGGAAGGTGGACCGCATCAGCATCAATCCGCAGAGCTTCACGCAGGCGACGCTGGATGCGATCGGCCGGCACCATACGGTGGCGGAGACCGTTGAGAAGTTCCAGCTGGCACGCGAGATGGGATTGAACAATATCAATATGGACCTGATCATCGGCTTGCCGGGAGAGGATGTGGAGACGTACCGGCGCTCGCTCCGGGAGACGGAGAAGCTGTTGCCGGAGTCGCTCACGGTGCATACCCTGTCGTTCAAACGAGCCTCGAGGATGACGCAGAATCGCGATCAATACAAGGTGGCGGAGCGGCATGAGATCGAGGAGATGGTGCGTCTGACCAATGAATGGACGGAGCGGCACGGTTATGTGCCGTATTATCTGTATCGCCAGAAGAACATCCTCGGCAATCTGGAAAATGTCGGATATGCGCTGCCGGGCAAGGAAAGCCTGTATAACATCATCATGATGGAGGAGCGTCAATCGGTGATCGGCCTCGGCTGCGGCGCGGTCAGCAAGATCGTCTGGCCAGCGGGCGGGGAGGATGAGGCGGATGGCGCAAGGCGCATCGAGCGCATGCCGAATCCGAAGGAGCCGGCGGCATACAACGCGCATTATATGGAATATATTGACAAGAAGCTGCGCCTGCTGGATGAAGCGTATGGGGACAGGGCGGTTAAAGCGCTTTAAATTTTGTAAACGTCTTGTAACATTACATTAATCCTCGTTTAATAATTGTGCCCTATAATGTAACCATACCCCCTTTAATTGATATATATATTTGATGGGCTCGCTGATCGCGGGCCTTTTTTCTGTGCGATCGTCCGCTTGTGCCGGCTTATGTGGCGGGTGATCCCGATGGCGCGGTCGTTCGGTGTATTTTCTTGACATCTGATGACAGGCATATTAAAATCATCAATAATATTGATTAAGCTTCTCAATCGCAGGATCGATTCCATGATGGGAAGGAGTAATTCGACACCGCTGGTGCAGAGAGGAAGTCCGTCAGGCTGCAAGACTTCCCCAGGAGGACGAATGAAAGACATCCCGGAGAACCGGCTGGGAACGAGCTTACGCGCTTCGGCGCGCAGCTTCAGTAGTGGTCAGGCGCATGGCGTGCGTTATACGCTTGATGAGGGAACGTGACCCTGGCGTGCAGCGGAAGGTGGGCTTGCTGCCGGTACGTTCCGAATGTGGGTGGCACCACGGGTGATTGCTGGCAATCTCTCGTCCCTGATTAGACGGTTACAGTCGGGGGCGGGAGATTTTTTGTTGGCCGCATCTTGCGCTCGCGGCGGCAAATGGCCCTCAAGTTCTGATGGGCCAGCAAGATGATGACGGTATCTTGGAGCAAGGGGGTTACAGGAGTGGCTTTTCAGAAACCAAAGGGCACACAGGATCTGTTGCCCGGCACTGTGGAGAAATGGCAGTATCTCGAGGCGAAGGCCCGGGACATCTGCCGCAGGTTTAATTACAAGGAGATCCGCACGCCGATCTTCGAGCAGACGGAATTGTTCCAGCGCGGAGTCGGGGAAACGACGGACATCGTGGAGAAGGAAATGTACACCTTCCTGGACAAGGGGAACCGCAGCATGACGCTGCGGCCGGAAGGGACGGCGGGCGTCGTGCGCGCATACGTGGAGAACAAGCTGTACGGCGAGCCGGATGTGACGAAGCTGTACTACATCGGCCCGATGTTCCGCTATGAGCAGCCGCAGGCGGGGCGCTATCGCCAGCTGCATCAGTTCGGCATCGAGGCGTTCGGATCAACGGATCCGGCGATCGATGCGGAGGTGATCGCGCTGGGATACATGTTTTACGCCGAGCTCGGCCTGAAGGACGTGGTCGTCGAGATCAATTCCGTCGGCAACGCGCCGAGCCGCGCGGCATACCGCGCGACCCTGCAGGAATACTTGAGGCCGATGCTGCCAACGCTATGCAAGGACTGCCAGTCGCGCTTCGAGCGCAACCCGCTGCGCATCCTGGACTGCAAGGTCGATCAGGAGAAGTTCGCCGACGCGCCGTCGATACTGGACAGCCTGGATGAGGAGTGCCGCGAGCACTTCGCGACGGTGAAGGACCTGCTGACGAAGATGGGCATCGAGTATCGGGTCAATCATCGGCTCGTGCGCGGTCTGGACTATTACACGCATACGGCGTTTGAATTCAAGGCCGGAGGCATCGGCGCGATCGACACGATCGGCGGCGGCGGCCGTTACAACGGACTCGTCGGCGAGATCGGCGGACCAGACCAGCCTGGCGTCGGTCTCGGCCTCGGTCTCGAGCGGGCGCTGCTCGTGCTTGAGGCGCAGGGCGTTGAGGTTCCGGGCACAGAGCCGCTGGACGTGTACGTGATCGGCCTGGGCGAGCGCGCCGAGCGGGAGGTCGCCAGCCTGCTGTTCAGGCTGCGGGCTGCCGGCATCCGGGCGGACCGTGACTATCTGGGCCGCAAGATGAAGACGCAGCTGAAGTCGGCCGATCGGCTGGGGGCGCGGTTCGCGGCCATCCTCGGCGACGACGAGCTCGACAGAGGCGAGATCACGCTGAAGCATCTGGCCAGCGGCGAGCAGGAGACGGTCGCCCTGGAGGCGCTGATCGATCGTCTGAAGGTGCAGGCCTGAGGCGAATACGGGCATCACTATGGCTGGATGATACGGCTATGCGGCTGAACGCATCCCGTTCCGTCATTCGGATCCTGGAATGATTAACCAAAACCATCATTGCGATAGGAAAGGGGCTCTGTCTATCATGTTGGAAAGAACGCATCATTGCGCGAAGCTTACGAAAGAGGACGTCGGCAAGACCGTCGTGCTGAACGGCTGGGTTCAGAGACGGCGCGACCTGGGCGGCGTATTGTTCATCGACCTGCGCGACCGCAGCGGCATCGTGCAGATCGTCTTTAACCCGGAATGGAACAAGGAGGCGCATGCGATCGCTGACCGTGTGCGCAACGAGTATGTGGTCGGCGTCATGGGAACGGTCGTGGAACGCGATCCGGAGACAGTCAACCCGAATCTGGAGACCGGCGAGATCGAGGTTCGCGTCGAGCGGATCGAGATCCTGAACCCAGCGAAGACCCCGCCATTTTTCATCGAGGACGGCGTGGAGATCGACGAGACTCTCCGCCTGAAATATCGTTATCTCGACCTGCGCCGACCGGAGATGCTGAAGACGCTGATGCTCCGCTCCAAGGCGGCGAAGGTGTTCCGCGACTTCCTGGATGAGCACGGCTTCATCGAGATCGAGACGCCGATCCTGACGAAGTCCACACCGGAAGGCGCCAGGGACTACCTCGTGCCGAGCCGCGTCCATCCTGGCGAGTTCTTCGCGCTGCCGCAATCGCCGCAGATCTTCAAGCAACTGCTCATGGTCGGCGGCATCGAGCGCTATTATCAGATCGCCCGCTGCTTCCGCGACGAGGACCTGAGAGCCGACCGTCAACCGGAATTCACTCAGGTCGACATCGAGACCTCGTTCATGTCGCGCGACCAGCTGCTGGATATGATGGAGGAGCTTATCGTGCGCGTCTTCCGCGAGACGATCGGCGTAGAGATTCCGCGTCCGTTCCAGCGCATCACCTATGCGGACGCGATCGGCAAGTACGGCTCCGACAAGCCGGATCTGCGCTTCGGCCTTGAGCTCGTCGATCTGACCGATCTGGCGGCCAACTCCGGCGTGCAGGTGTTCGCGACCGCGGTCAAGAAGGGCGGCCAGGTGAAGGCGCTGAATGCCAAGGGCTGCGGTACCTGGAGCCGCAAGGAGATTGACGACCTGCTGCCGTTTGCAGCGCGCTATGGCGCGAAGGGTCTCGCCTGGATCCAGGTGAAGGACGGCGAGATGAAGGGGCCGATCGTCAAGTTCTTCACCGAAGAGGAGCTGGCGGAGCTTCGCAAGCGGATGAACGCCGAAGACGGCGACCTGATCCTGTTCTCGGCGGATTCGAAGAAGGTCGTTGCCGACGTGCTTGGCAACCTGCGCCTGAAGATCGGCCGCGATCTTGGCCTGATCGACGACAAGGTGTTCAAGTTCGCCTGGGTCGTGGACTTCCCGCTGCTCAGCTACGACGAAGAGGCGAAGCGTTATGTGGCCGAACACCACCCGTTCACGCGGCCGGTTGATGAGGATATCCCGCATTTCGACGATGATCCGCTGAAGATTCGCGCCCAGGCGTACGACCTCGTGCTGAACGGTTATGAGGTGGGCGGCGGTTCGATGCGCATCTACAAGCGGGACATTCAGGAGAAGATGTTCCGCGCCCTGGGCTTCACGATGGAGGAGGCTTACGAGAAATTCGGCTTCCTGCTTGACGCCTTCGATTACGGAACTCCGCCGCACGGCGGCATCGCCTTCGGCTTCGACCGCCTGATCATGCTGCTAGCGGGCCGCTCGAATCTGCGCGATACGATCGCCTTCCCGAAGACGGCGAGCGCGACCGACCCGCTTACCGACGCTCCATCGGCGGTGTCCGACAAGCAGCTGGAGGAGCTGTCGATCCGCGTTGCCCTGAAGCCGCCGGCAAGCAAATAATCCGCCGATTCGCCGGGCGGACACCATCACATGCATGACAGACAGCTGGTCGTCCAGGGCAAGCAGGATGGCCGAACGATCAGCTGTCTGATGAACTGGAGGTTGAAACGGATGCTGCACCAATTTTCCCGAACTGAGCTTGCGATCGGTCCGGAAGGGATCGCCGCGATGAAGCAAAGCACGGTGGCCGTGCTGGGCGTAGGCGGAGTCGGCTCCATCGCGGTTGAGGCGCTGGCGCGCACCGGCATCGGCCGCATCGTCATGATCGACAAGGATGTCGTCGACATCACCAACATCAACCGCCAGGTGCCGGCGCTGCTGACGACGATCGGGCAACCGAAGACCGATCTGATGCGCGACCGCATCAAGCAGATCAATCCGGAGTGCGACGCCGTCAGCCTGAAGATGTTCTATACGGAAGAAACCTACGAGAAGCTGTTCGAGTACGATCTCGATTATGTGATCGACGCTTCGGACACGATCACCTACAAGATTCATCTGATCATGCAGTGCCTGCAGCGAGAGATCCCGATCATCTCCAGCATGGGGGCAGCGAACAAGATGGATCCGACCAGGTTCAAGGTGGCGGACATATCCCAGACGCGGATGGACCCGATCGCGCGCGTCGTTCGCCAGAAGCTGCGCAAGGCCGGGATCAGGAAGGGCGTCAAGGTCGTCTACTCGGAGGAGCCGCCGATCATCCCGCGCGAAGATGTGACGCAGCGCATCGTGCCGGAGAACGCGCCGGAGATTCGCAAGGCGCAGCAGCCGCCTGCGAGCAACGCCTTCGTGCCGCCGGTCGCGGGGCTGATCATGGTCAGCGTCGTGGTGCGCGATCTGCTCGAGAAGCACGGGATCGTCGTGCAACATCAGGCCTGAGTCGTTGGCACAGCACGCAGCGTAGCAGCAACTGCTTCATCGGAGCCGTCTGCAAGCGGACAATATCTGCTTGCAGGCGGCTTCGGCCGCTATGGAGGAGTTGTAAGCAGAAAAAGTCTGCTTACAGGCGGCGTCGGCCGCTATGGAGGAGTTGTAAGCAGAAAAAGTCTGCTTACAGGCGGCGTCGGCCGCTATGGGGGAGCTGTAAGCAGAAAAAATCTGCTTACAGGCAGCGTCGACCGCTATGGAGGAGCTGTAAGCAGAAAAAATCTGCTTACAGGCAGCGTCGACCGCTCTGGAGGAGCTGTAAGCAGAAAAAATCTGCTTACAGGCGGCGTCGGCCGCTCTGGAGGAGTTGTAAGCAGAAAAAATCTGCTTACAGGTGGCGTCGGCCGCTCTGGGGGAGCTGTAAGCAGAAAAAATCTGCTTACAGGCTGCGTCGACCGCTCAAATGGAGGGGATGTCCAGATCCGGACATCCCCTTTTTGGAATGGTACATGAGCTGTTCAGGCAAACAGGCGCATCGGCAGCCTGCGCTCCAGCGTTCCCCAGATGGCGAGCGTCAGCACAAACTCGGCGACGTTCTCCCACCCGCGTCCGCCCAGTGGCAGTTGGAGCCACATGATGAACGGCATGAGCGCGATGCCGATCGCCAGCCACCACCATCCCCGATAGAGCAGGAGCAGGATGGCGGTGATGATCAGCACCAGGGTGACGACGATGATCATCGCCGGAGAGCCGATCGTGTTGGCAGGCTCATAGCGGATCACGCCAAATTCGCGGACAGCCCGCAACGTCCGTACTTCATCCCTTGCCAGAAAGGTCTGATAGGCGATCAGGGCGATGGTGATCAGCCAGGCCAATGCGGATATGAGCCGTGATCGGGCGATGGCCAGGCGTTCCTGCTGCCAGATGTCAAGTGCGATCAGCACGATCAGCGGTGTCAGCCAGGCGTGCGCCCAGTAACGCCAGGCATGCAGACTTTCCAGCAGATCGCCTGCGCGCAGCGAGGTTCCTAGCGCGATGACCGCATTGTCGTACAGCAGGCCGAGCATGACGAGGAGGAGCAGGATGCGCCCGCGAACGCGCCTTGCTTCGCTCAGCTTGCGCACCGCCATATAAATGACAATGATATATGCAACTGTCAGGGCGAGGTGAATATAGAGGTCCATCGAAACATCATGCCTTTCCTTCACAGTCCATGCTACCCTTATCTTCGCCCAATCCATCCACAATATACCTGCGCCAATGACGATGAGAGCTGATCCGGCTAGACTCCATATCCTGCATGATAGCTCGAAACCTTTCGACACTTGCATGCGTCGTATTAACCGCATGGAAACTTCCACTTGCTCATGTTTGCAGATCCGGATTGTGATCGAGATCTTGAACGAACAGGAGGAGATCAGGTGAAGACCAGAAAAACTGCCTGTCTCGGTGTGACGATCTTGGATGTGCTCGCCATCAGCAACCATGGCCAAAACCTCGTCTATTCGACGAACAGGCCCCTGCAGGAGCTGTGGCTGTACGACATCGAGCGCGGGGAATCGGTGGCCATCACCGCCGATGACGGGAAGCCTGTGGATGCGGAGGTCAGGTTCTCACCTGACGACCGAAGGCTGGTCTATATGGAAGATGCGGGCGCAAGAGGAGAAAGATCAGTCGTGGTCGTGGATATGGACGCTCTGAAGACACTCTCGGACGCGCGGCTAAAGTTTGATGCCCGAAGGTGTGGAACTGCTGGAGACGCCACGCTGGTTGAACGGCGAGGCGCTGCTTGTCAACAGCGTACATGGCGGACAAACAGAAGCATGGATCCTGACTGTGGGCAGCCAGAAGTCGCCAGGAAACCATGCCAAGCGATCATGATCGGTGTCGGGATGACCAAAGCCAGGCTGAAATGTGAGCGAATAACCGTGGCCAGGATGATCCATGCGAGGCTGAGATGTACGAGAATAACGGTAGCGGGACGATCATTGTGAGGCTGAACCACACGACAAAAACCGGTGCCGGTAAGACCAGTGCGAAAACTGCCCATACGGGATCACGTCCCGGAGCTTGAGGTTCCGGGCGGGCAGTCAGATGGATGGGCCATATTAAGGCTTGCGAGCACGCATGTTCGCTTGCCGGCGATTTCTGTGATACAATGTAGCCGAAATTGCCAAGCAACAACTGTTCTCGGAGGAGCCGGATAACTATGGATCTATTCACATACAGTGCGGAACAATCGCCGCAGGGCAAGCTGCTCGCCGATCGGATGCGGCCGGAGACGCTTGCCGAATACATCGGACAGGAGCACATCGTAGGACCGGGCAAGTTGCTCAGGCGGGCGATCGAGGCCGATCAGCTGAGCTCGATCATCCTGTACGGGCCGCCGGGTTGCGGCAAGACGACGCTGGCGCATATCATCTCGAAGCAGACGAAGGCCGACTTCGTGCAGCTCAATGCCGTGGACGCCTCGGTCAAGGATGTGCGCGGCGTGATCGATCAGGCGAAGATGAACAAGGCGATGTACGGACGCAAGACGATCCTGTTCCTCGACGAGGTGCACCGCTTCAATACCTCCCGTCAGGATGCGCTGCTTCCAGCTGTGGAGAAGGGCGACATCATCCTGATCGGGGCCACGACGGAGAACCCGTTCCACTACGTGAACGGAGCGCTGCTGTCCCGTTCGACGCTGTTCCAGCTGCATCCGCTCAGCTGGGAGCATTCGCTTCTCGCGATGCGTCGGGCGCTCAAGGATGAGCAGAAGGGGCTCGGCATGCTCAAGATCGAATGCGAGGAGGAGGCGCTCCTGCACATCGCGCGCACGGCCAACGGCGACATCCGCCGCGCCCTGACCGCCCTGGAGCTGGCGGCGATGACGACGACGCCGGAGCGGGACGGCACGATACGCATCACCCTCGAAGTGGCGGAGGAGTCGATCCGGCGTCCGCTCGTGCGGGCTGATGAATCGACGCAGTATGATGTGCTCTCGGCCTTCCACAAGAGCGTTCGCGGCTCCAGCGATGCTGCCCTGTTCTGGTTCATCTATGCCGTGGAGAAGCTTGGCATGGACCCGATGGTGTTCATTCGCCGGCTGACGGTCGCGTGCAGCGAGGATATCGGCCTTGCCAATCCGCAGGCGATGGTGCAGGCGGTCAGCGCGATGGAGGCGTATCACCGGATCGGTTGGCCGGAGTCCAAGTACATCATTGCCCAGGCGATCCTGTTCGCCGTCGAGAGTCCAAAGTCGAATTCGATCGCCATGGCGCTGGACAAGATCTCGGAGACCATCGAACGCATCGGCTCGGCCGAAGTGCCGCTTCATCTGCGCGACGCCCATTACAAAGGCGCGGAGCAGCTGGGCCATGTCGGCTACCGCTATCCGCATGATTATCCGGGCCATTATGTAGAGCAGCAATACCTGCCTGACCCGATCCGGAACGAGGTCTTCTACGAAGCGGGAGAGCTGGGCGCCGAGGCGAAGATTCGGCTCAACCAGGAGCAACGCCGAGGCGCGAGAAACCGCAGATCCTAGAGCGGAGAGCCGCGGTTCCATGGGGAGCAGTCTGCGATGGCGGGCCGCGGATCGATATGTCTGCGTTCAGAGCGCCATGGATACAAGGGAGTTGTTTACGGATCGATTCGGCAAGCCTTGGGAACATGGGAGTTGTCTGCGACTCGGCGGACGTGGAATCCAAGCAAACGCGAAACGGATACACTGCGGGAGCTTCATGACAAGATCTTGAAAATATACCCGATTACTGTGTTTTTTTGTACAATTGCATTCCTAGTTCAGCCAAAGAATGGTATAATAGATTCGATTTTTATGGAAAGTAAGCTGAGGCTGGGTGATGGTTTTTGAGGAAGAAATGGGATGAACAGACAAAACTTCAACTGGGGAGATTGATCCGCAATCAGCTGGACATGCACGTCAAGCTGAACGATGCTGTAGATCGCGCGGCGGAGATTCTTCAGGCACCCAGGTCAACTTGTATGAACTACTGGCAAAAAGAGTTAAAGGATCTTGATTATTCACAACCGATCCTTACCTTGAAGAGCCGAAGGAAGAACAGTCAGACGGAGAACGCTCTGCAAGTCATCCAACCGGATGACGGGAAAGCCAGAGCGGACGCCTACGAGATGTTGCTGAACCGGTTATCGGAGCGGCTGATCGCCAATGAGGCGAGGTTTCGCGAATTCTATCAGCAGGCCAGCGTCCTGTACAATGAACATATCGCCTTGACAAGAGAATTGTCCGCCATCCTGGCGAGGAAGGATGCCGTTGCAGCGGCACAGCAGAATGCGACGCCGATCAGGGCGGGCGGAACGCTGGACATCGCCGAACTCGCGGTTGGCGACATCGTCTGCATACATCACCACATCTGGCATGACAACTACTACATCACCTCGATTCAGGAGGATACCGTCAACGGCTACAAGCTGAACAAAAACCTGCGCATTCGCCGCAAATCCAAGGAGAAGGTCATTCCGCCGGATCTGCTCGTGTACGGCAAGATCGTTCGCAGGGAAGTGAAGCTGGAAGACATCGCCGCGGAGTAAACGCCGGGCCGGTTTCACCTGCATGCGATCCCTCGTCCCAAATGCGTGAGCGAAGCCAGTCTGATGCCGCAGATCACTGCTATATCGAACATGCTGTAACTTTCAGTCGACGAAATCCGGCCGGGTCCGGATTTTTTCATGCCTGATGCATGGCATCCGCTTCAATAAGTGGAGGATGTTTGCTAGACTGATATGAGGTACATAGATCCATATATGATGCGGAATAGGACGGAGGTTGCGGATGGAGAGAAAGGACAATAGGATCAGACCAAGACAACTGGTGTGCCTGCTGGCCCTGGTGATCGGGCTGTCGATGCTCGCAGCCTGCGGAAGCCGCACAGACCCGGGGCAGTCCGCCTCGCGCTATCCGGATGAGCTGATCCTGGCGATCGGCTCGGAGCCGACGGACGGCTTCGACCCGACCACCGGCTGGGGCCGTTATGGTTCGCCGCTGTTTCAGAGCACGCTGTTCAAGCGGGATCACGAGATGAACGTCGTGCCCGACGCGGCGAAGGAGTACCGCATCAGCGATGATGGCCGCACGTGGACGGTAAGGCTGCGTGAGGATGTCAGGTTCTCGGATGGGGTGCCGCTTACGGCGGAGGACGTGGTGTTAACATTTGAGACAGCGGCCAGGAGCCATTCCGTCATCGATCTCAGCAATCTGGAGGACGTTAGGGCGCTGGATGCCTGGACCGTTGAGTTCACGCTTCGTGAGCCGCAATCCACCTTCATCTCCATGCTGGTGACACTGGGCATCGTGCCGAAGCATGCCTACGGCGATGGATACGCCAGAGAGCCGATCGGATCAGGGCCATTTCGCCTTGTGCAATGGGATGTCGGGCAGCAGCTGATCGTTGAGGCGAATCCGGAATATTACGGGCAGTTGCCCTACTTCCGCAAGCTGACCTTCCTGTTCCTGTCCGAGGATGCGGCTCTGGCGGCAGCGCGCGCGGGACAGGTGGACGTGGCTGCGATTCCGGCGGCCTTTGCCCGTCAGCCGGTGAAGGGCATGCGGCTGGAATCTGTTCGGACGGTGGACAATCGGGGCATCATGTTCCCCTTCGTGCCATCCGGCTCCACGACCGAGGAGGGCTATCCCGTCGGCAACGACGTGACGAGCGACATCGCGATCCGCCGCGCCGTGAATGTGGCGATTGATCGCCAGGCCCTGGTCGAAGGGATCCTGGAGGGCTATGGCACTCCGGCCTATACGGTCAATGACGGACTTCCGTGGTGGAATGAGGAGACGATCTTCGCTGACGGAGATCCGGAGGAGGCAAGGCGCATCCTCACCGAAGGGGGCTGGACGGATGCGGATGGCGACGGCATCGTGGAGAAGGATGGACTTGCGGCATCATTCACCCTGCTGTATCCGGCTGGCGATGTCACCCGCCAATCGCTGGCCCTGACGGTGGCCGATATGGTCAGACCGGTCGGCATCGACATCCGCGTGGAGGGCAAGAGCTGGGATGAGCTGAGCAAGCTGATGCACGCCCATGCGGTGCTGTTCGGTTGGGGCAGTCATGATCCACTGGAGATGTACTACCTGTACAGCAGCCGTTATCGGGGAGTGGATCTGTACAATGCGGGCTATTATGCCAATCCAACCGTCGACCGGTGGATGGAGAAGGCGATGTATGCCACCAGCGAGGAAGAGGCCTGGGAATACTGGCGCAAGGCCCAGTGGGACGGCCAGACCGGCCTGAGCTTCAAGGGTGATGCGGCCTGGGCGTGGCTTGTCAATATCGATCATATCTATCTGGTGGATGAGCAGCTGGACATTGGCAAACAGCGCATCCATCCGCATGGTCATGGCTGGCCAATCACGGATAACATCGAGGAGTGGCGATGGCTGGAGGTTCAAGATTGAGGCGGAATCTGATGGTATACGGCAAATGGTTCGCGATGAAGCTCATCCGCCTGTGCACCCTGCTTCTGGCGCTCAGCATCGTCAGCTTCTGCCTGATCAGCCTGTCGCCGATCGATCCGGTGCAGGCTTACATCGGAGCGGATGCGATGCGCGTCAGCCCGGAGCAGAGGCAGGAGATCGCAGCATACTGGGGGCTCGACGATCCGCCTGTCATGCGGTATCTGCATTGGGCATCGGCCATCCTGCGAGGTGACATGGGGACCTCCATGCTCTATCGGACGCCGGTGGCGGACGTGATCGGCGAGCGATTCCTGCACTCCGCCGCACTGATGGCCGTGGCATGGCTTGCCAGCGGGGTCATCGGTCTTGCGCTCGGCATCGTGGCCGCTGCCCACAAGGGGCGTTGGCCGGATCGCCTCATCACCTGGTATTGCTATACGATCGCGTCCACGCCGGCATTCTGGATCGGCCTTGTGCTGCTCGTCGTGTTCGCGGTCTGGCTGGGCTGGTTCCCGGTGGGGCTGGCCGTTCCGGCGGGAGTGCTGGCCGCGGAGGTCACGCTGCTCGATCGGATCCATCACCTGATCCTGCCTGCGCTCACGCTCGCCATGGTCAGCATCGCGCCGATCGCCCTGCATACGCGCGAGAAGCTGCTGGCCGTGCTGTCCAGCGACCATGTGCTCTATGCGCGTGCCAGAGGCGAGAAGGGATACGCCCTGATCATGCGGCATGGGCTTCGGAATATCCTGCTGCCCGCGATCACGCTTCAGTTTACCTCGTTCAGCGAGCTGTTCGGCGGTGCGGTGCTGACGGAGCAGGTATTCTCCTATCCGGGCCTGGGACAGGCAACGGTGGCGGCTGGCCTCGGCGGCGATGTGCCGCTGCTGATGGGCATCGTGTTGTGCAGCGCCCTGTTCGTCTTCACAGGCAATCTGATCGCCGATGCCCTGTACAAGCTGGTCGATCCCCGAATGCGCAAAGGCGGTGATGGGTGATGCGGCGCTCCATACCGCCTGGCGCGGATCGGTCGCGTAACAGACCATTGAACCTGCGCCGCAGCACGTTGCTGATCATCGCAGGCACGGCGCTCATGTTGCTCGCGATTCTCATCATCGGCTTGCTCATCGACGAGCAGAGCCTCGTTACGCAGCCGCAACTCCGCAATCAGGCGCCATCGCCAAGCCACTGGTTCGGCACGGATTGGCTCGGACGCGATATGTTCGCGCGCACGATGAAGGGGCTTCTGCTGAGCATCCGGGTCGGCCTGTTCGGCGCCGTCGCAAGCACGCTCCTGGCCTTAACCTTCGGCTTGCTGGCCGCCACGGGCGGCAAGCGCGTGGACCGGTTCATCTCCTGGCTGATCGACCTGTTCCTCAGCGTGCCGCATCTCGTCACCCTGATCATGATCGCCTATATCAGCGGCGGGGGGCTGCGGGGAATCGTCATCGGGATCGCGCTGACCCACTGGCCGAGCCTCGCCAGAGTGCTCCGCGCGGAGGCCATGCAGATCAGGCAGGCAGAGTACGTCCGCATCTCCGAGCGGTTCGGCAAGAGCCGCTTCTGGATCGCGAGGCATCATGTGCTGCCGCATCTGTTGCCGCAGCTGATGGTCGGCTTCCTGCTCCTGTTCCCGCATGCCATCCTGCATGAGGCAGCGATCACCTTCCTCGGGCTCGGTCTGTCGCCGCATCAACCGGCGATCGGCATCATCCTGAACGAATCGATGCGCTACCTGTCGACGGGCATGTGGTGGCTCGCGATCTTCCCGGGGATCAGCCTGATCATCGTCGTTCGGCTGTTCGGCATGCTCGGAGAAAGGCTCGGCATGCTCCTCGATCCGAGGAGGGCGCATGAGTAGACGCGCAGGCTTGCAGGGATGCAGATCACGATTCAACATGAAACGGAAGACAGTGAAAGGAGCAGCATGATGGTGCCACTCCTCGAAGTGCGCAATCTGCAAATCACATTCACCCGATATACCGGCGGGCTCAGACAGCATCAGATCAAGGTGGTCGACGGAGTGGACCTGTCGGTGGCAGCCGGGGAGATCACGGCCATCATCGGCGCAAGCGGTTCGGGCAAGAGCCTGCTCGCGCACGCCATCCTGGGCCTTCTGCCCGGCAATGCGGCGATGAGCGGAAAGATCATGTATCGCGGCGAGGAGCTGGATGCCAGAAGGCAGGAGGCGCTACGCGGCCGGGAGATCGCCTATATTCCGCAGGCTGTGACTTACCTTGATCCGACCATGCGCGTAGGCCGCCAGGTCAGGCTGGCTGCAGGGGGAGACAGACGGGAAGCGGCGGACAAGCAGCGGAGAGCGTTCCGGAGGTATCGACTTGGCGAGCATGTGGAGAAGCTGTACCCCTTTGAACTGTCGGGTGGGATGGCGCGGCGGGTGCTGGTCGCGGCGGCGTCGGTGAGCGACGCCAGGCTGATCATCGCCGACGAACCCACGCCCGGGTTGCCGCAGGCCGAAGTGCGGGAGGCGTTGCTGCAGCTGCGGGAGCTGGCGGACTCGGGCTGCGGCGTGCTGCTGATCACGCACGATATCCAGGCCGCGCTGGGCGTCGCCGACCGGGTCGTCGTGTTCTATGCCGGCTCGTCCGTGGAAACGGCCCATGCGCAGGATTTCTCGGGAGATGGTCACCTGCTCAGACACCCTTACAGCAGGGCCTTGTGGAGGGCTTTGCCGGAGAATGGCTTCGAGGTGCTGCCAGGCGCCCAGCCGCAGCCCTCGGACAGGTTGGAGGGCTGTCTGTTCGCGCCGCGCTGCGCGATGGCTACGGCTGCGTGCAGCAAGGAGAGGCCGGAGATGCGCCATGTGCGCGGCGGGATGGTGAGGTGCTACCATGCGACTTGAAGGAATCGGACTGGGACATCGTTATGGCCGCGGTGACTGGCTGTTCCAGGGCGTCAACCTCTCGCTCGCAACGGGTGAGATCGTCGGCCTCGCCGGTCCGAGCGGCAGCGGCAAGACGACGCTCGGCCGCATCCTGGCGGGGCATGAGCGCCCGCTGCTGGGCAGGGTGACGCTCGACGGCCAGCCTTGCCCGTCCAAGGGTTATCATCCCGTGCAGATGGTGCTGCAGCACCCGGAGCTGGCGGTGAATCCGCGCTGGAGGATCAGGCGCGTCCTGGAGGAGAGCTGGCAGCCGGAGCCGGCGGTTCTTGAGGCTCTGGGCATCGAGGAGCAGTGGCTGGAGCGCAAGCCCGTGGAGCTGTCGGGAGGAGAGTTGCAGCGCATCTGCATCGCCCGGGCTCTCGGACCGGGCACACGGTTCCTGATCGCCGACGAGATGACGACGATGCTGGATGCGATAACGCAGGCGCAGGTGTGGCATGCTGTGCTCGAAGTCGCCCGCGCACGCGGTCTGGGCTTGCTCGTCATCAGCCACGATCGTCCGCTGCTCGGCAGGCTGTGCCAGCGGGTGATCGATTGGGAGGAACAGATACAGAGGGAATATCATTCACCTTGATCGACGTCCTGGAGGCGTTCATCGGGCGAGCCTGCCCGATGGGACTAAGGCTGCTCAGCATCCGTCGGGCTGCTTGATCACGCGATCGATCGTGGCGCCACCCAGGCACACTTCGCCGTCATAGAAGACGACGGCCTGGCCTGGCGTGATCGCCTTCTGTGGCCGCACGAACCGGACGAGGCATGTGCCATCCTCCCGCTGTTCGACCACGACCTCCTGATCCGGCTGACGGTAACGGAACTTCGCTGTGCAGCTCAGGCTACCCTCAGGAGCCTGTCCGCTGATCCAGTTGACGTCCGTGGCGATCAGCCCGTAGGAGAACAACGCGGGATGGTCGGCCCCCTGCACGACATACAGGATATTGTTCTCCAGATCCTTGTCAGCAACGAACCAGGGCTCTCCCGTTCCCGAACCGCCGATGCCAAGTCCCTGTCTCTGCCCCTGGGTATAGTACATCAGCCCGTCGTGACGTCCCTTGACCTGGCCGTCAAGCGTGCGGATCTCACCAGGCTGCGCCGGGAGGTATTGGCTGAGGAATTCCTTGAAATTGCGTTCACCGATGAAGCAGATGCCGGTGCTGTCCTTCTTGCTGGCGGTGGCGAGCCCGGCTTCATGAGCGATGGCGCGCACCTCCGGCTTGGTCAGCGACCCGATCGGGAACATCGCCCGCGACAACTGCTGCTGATTGAGCTGATTCAGGAAATATGTCTGGTCCTTGTTCGTATCCTTGCTTCTGAGCAGGCGATACACGCCATCCTGGCAGTCGACCTGCGCATAATGCCCGGTCGCCAGATAATCGGCGCCAAGCTCCAGCGCCTTCGCCAGGAACTCGCCAAATTTGATCTCGCGGTTGCACATGACGTCGGGATTGGGAGTCCTCCCTTTCCGGTATTCGTCCAGGAAGTAGGCGAACACCTTGTCGGAATATTCCTTCTCGAAGTTGACCGTATAGAAGGGGATCCCGATCTGTGCGCATACTCGCCTGACGTCCTCCGCATCCCTGTCCGCGGTGCAGACTCCGAACTCGTCGGTATCATCCCAGTTTTTCATGAAAATGCCGATCACATCATAGCCCTGTTGCTTCAGGAGAAGCGCGGCGACCGAAGAGTCGACGCCTCCCGACATGCCGATCACGACGCGTGTGTTGCTGTTTGCCATACTGGCACCTCCTCGTGTGAATGAATCTGGTTAAGCTTTATATCAGAATGGGCATATCGAACAAGCTGCATATCGGTTGCGGAACGCATAGTAAAATGACGACACACCCGGCCATGATTAAATTGCATAAGCGAATGGCAATAATGTATCATAACATCCGCTTGCTTACAACCGGTATGTCCGGGTTCCAATTCCCAGCCTGCCGATCTCCATAAACAGATTTTTTTCATAAAGATGTCATCTTTATGCTAACAAAAGGCAAGTGATTATGTTAACATACTAAAGAAGAGAAAAAACAAGAAGAGAAAAAAATAAGTAGGTGCTTGACTTGAAGATTTCGACAAAAGGTCGCTATGGATTAACCATCATGATGGAACTGGCAGCCAACTATGGTGAAAGACCGATCTCGCTGAAGAGCATCGCGGAGAAACACCAGCTGTCGGAGCATTACCTGGAGCAACTGATCGCTCCGCTGCGCAACGCCGGACTTGTCAAGAGCATACGCGGCGCGTACGGAGGCTACATCCTGTCCAAACCTCCGCAGAACATCACCGCCGGAGACATCATTCGCGTATTGGAAGGCCCGATCAGTCCGGTTGACTTCACCGAGGAGGATGATCCTGCGAAGCGCGATCTGTGGATCCGAATTCGCGACAGCATCGCCAGTGTGCTCGATGGCACAACGCTCAGCAGTCTCATCGAATACAAGGGAGACGAAAGCCCGAGCGAAGGCTACATGTTCTATATCTAAAATCCAAGTTCCAGGCAACGAAGGTGTATACGATGAAACGCATATATATGGATCATGCTGCTACTTCGCCGCTCAGGCCGGAGGTTCTGGAGGCGATGCAACCGTATCTGACGGATGCTTACGGCAATCCGTCCAGCCTTCATGCCTATGGCCGTGAAGCGAGAGTCGCGCTGGATTCGGCGCGCCATGTGATCGCTTCATGCCTGAACTGCGATCCGCGTGAACTGGTGTTCACCAGCGGCGGCACGGAGAGCGACAACACCGCTCTGTTCGGCGCAGCCTGGCAGAGGTGGTCATCTGGCAGGAATGCCTCTCCCGGCCATATCATCACCACCTCCGTTGAACATCATGCCGTGATCCATGCCTGTCAGCGTCTGGAGGAGCTTGGCTTCGACGTTACGTATCTGCCGGTGGACGAATATGGCCGGATCAGCCTTGAGGAGTTTGCGGCTGCGATCCGCGCTGACACATTCCTCGTATCGGTCATCTACGGCAACAATGAAGTTGGCACGCTCCAGCCCATCGCGGAGCTGGGGCAGATCGCGCGCGAGCGAGGATTGCTCGTGCATGTCGATGCCGTTCAGGCGCTGGGTGTCCTGGACCTGGACCTGAGAAGTCTGCCTGTTGATATGATGAGCTTCTCCGCCCACAAGATAGGCGGTCCCAAAGGAGTCGGCCTTCTGTATAGCCGCAGCTCCGTGAAGTGGACGCCGCTCCTGTATGGCGGATCACAGGAACGCAACCTTCGCGCCGGCACGGAGAACGTGGCCGGCATTGCGGGTTTTGCGGAAGCGATGAAGCTGGTGAAACGCGAAGCCGGGGATAGACGTAATAGATTATGGGAGCTTCGCCACCTCTTCCTCGATACGCTGGCAAGCGAGCTGCCAGCTGCCGACACGTTCTTACTCAACGGGCATCCAACGGAGACGCTGCCGCAGATCATCAACGTCAGCTTCCCGGGACTGTCCACCGATACGCTGCTGATGAATCTCGACCTCTCCGGGATCGCGGCTTCGAGCGGCTCCGCCTGCTCCGCCGGCTCGCTGGAACCTTCTCATGTGCTGAAGGCGATGGGGCTGAGCGAGGAGCGTCTGCGTTCCGCCGTTCGTTTAAGCCTGGGCCATGGCCTCACCGAGGAAGACGTGCGGGAAGCGGCAATTCGTGTGGCGAAGGTTGTCCTTCAGATGAAGGAGCGTATTCGTCAGGTCCGTTAATGCCGTGCGGTCAGGCAAGAAGGATGGATGTTGCCCGTAACGGGCTGCCGGTTTGCATGATGAGCGAATAACCCCTTCGCATCAGGCGCACAATGCTTCATATGAGCTTGTGCGAAGGGTGAGATCGGTTTTGTATAAAGCAAGAGATATTATCGGCCTGCCTGTCATCGCGGTGGATGGGGGCCGCAAGCTGGGAGAGGTTCGCGACTTTCTGCTGGGCGCCTGGCATGTGAAGGGCCTGCTGCTGGATCCGAAATACTGGTTCGGCAGCGCCCGGGCGATCGCCTGTGAGGGCATCCAGTCCATCGGCAGCGATGCGGTCATGGTGTCCGATCCCGAAGCCATCTATACGTTCGGCGATTTCACCGAGCAGGGGCGGCTGTTCATCTCCGGCAAGAAGAAGCTGCAGGGGATGCCTGTCGTCACCTATAACGGACAACAGCTCGGATATATAGAGGATGTTTATTTTGATGAAAAGTTGGGTAAAAAAATAACAGGTTTGGAATTAACAGACGGTTTGATCTCGGACATTACAGAAGGCCGCAAGGTTGTCATGATTAACGAGGAAGCCCAGCTTGGCGAGGATGCGGTCATCGTTCACGGCGATTCGGTGTCGGGACAGCTGCAGGAACGGGAAAGAACCTCTGATTCAAATAGGATAGGGTGAGAAAACATGCGTTGTCCAAATTGCAACTCCAAGGATATCGGCAAGATCGGCTCCCATCAGTACTATTGCTGGGGATGCTTTATTGAACTGACGGTCAACGGCGAGAAGATGTCCGTCTATCAGGTGGAGGAAGACGGTACGCTCAGCTCGCTGGACGATCTGTTCTTCGAAGAGGAAATGCCGCATATCGAAGAGGATATCCATGCATTGGAAGCTGCGCAGGTTCACGCGACCTGATGAGCGGCGATCAAACCGGCCTTCAGGGGCCGGTTTTTTCGTGTCTTCATACGAGAGGCTTTATGGGAGACGATAGGGCTGACAGGACGATCGATCAGTTTCTGAGACGAATATGACATTTCGAATCAACCGGTGTTCGTTTATAATTCACTATGTCAACCATGATCTGTTCGCATCCGTGAGATGATATTTCAGTTAGTGGAGGCGGTTATGATGGCGGAGTCAGCTGTGCCGGAGGCCTATCTGTTCGTTCATTTCCGGGAGAAGACGACTCCGGACGGGGAGCAGGTGTATTTTGCGCTCAGCCGCGACGGTTACCGCTGGGAGACGGTCAACGACGGGAAGCCTGTGCTGTGGAGCGATGTCGGCGAACAAGGCGTGCGCGATCACACGATCGTCAGAACGAGGTATGGCAAGTTCTGCGTTCTGTCTACGGATCTCAGTCTGGCAAGGAATTTTCGCACGAAGTACCGGGGCAGCTGGGCGAACGTCTCCCGGGAAGGGAGCCGCAGCCTGGTGATGTGGGAATCGGAGGATCTCGTGAACTGGTCGCGGCCAAGGCTGCTCGAGTTGGGCAACGAGGACTTCGGCTGTCTCTGGGCGCCGGACATCCTCTATGACGAGGCGAGGGGGGACTACGTCATCCACTGGTCCAGCTCCCATGCCTCCAACAACTTCGGGGACAAGGCGATCTTCTATACGCGGACCCGGGACTTCGAGAGCTTCAGTCCGCCGCAGATCCTGTGCCGCAAGGACGGCAGTGGCATCATCGATTCGGCGATTTACTTCGAGGACGGGATGTATTATCGCTTCCTGAAGAGCGAGCGCGATCCGGCGGCGGTCATCCTGCAGAAGGGCAGGACGCTGACCGGCGAATACGAGCGCATCGGGTCGTTCGACGAGGAGATGGCCAAGCTGCAGCAAGGAGTCTATGAGGCGCCGACGGCATTCAGGCTGAAGGACGGAAAGTGGTGTCTGATGCTGGATTACTACGGCGTACCTGGCGAAGGGCAGGGGTATGTCCCATTTGTTGCGGACAGCCTGGCGAGCGGCCGCTTCATCCGGTCGGATGAGAGCTTCAGCTTCCCGTACGGGTTCAAGCACGGAACCGTGCTCCAGATCACGATGGAGGAGTATGAGCGGATCAGAGACTGGCAGGCTGGTCGATGAACGGCTCGCAAGGCCTGGAGCCAGCCGGAGCATGGGATCATTCGTAGGCAAGCACTGGACGCGAAGGAGAAGTTTTCAATGTCCATCCAGACCCTGCATTGGGAGTGGACGGGATGCCATACGGTATTCCGTCCACTTTTTGCTTCGCGATGTCCTGATGCAGGCAGCGAGCGAATGCCCGTCCCTTCGGCAGATGGTGATCCTTCGCCGCGATCCCGGACAGGGCCTGCCCCTCACCCAGTCAGTTGCTGGCCAACGGGATCATGTTCGCGGAGCGCCACTCATCATCGGGAGAAATCCCATTATTAATAGGTCTATAGTATTAATATAGGACCATTCCGGGACTGACATATGATGGATTGTCAGTTGACAATTGGGACCTGATATGAGACAATAGATTCAATTCAAGTGTCGGAATATGTCGGATGTGGGGAGGAGGAGCGAATTTGACCAGAAGAAAGCGATTGGGGGACTATCTGGTAGAAGCGGGGGTCATCACGGATCAGCAGCTGCAGCAGGCGCTCATCGAACAGAAGAACAGCGGACTGAAGCTGGGCGACCAGCTCATCACCAGCGGGCTCATCAGCGAACAGCAGCTGATCGATACGCTCCAAACCCAACTGAACATCCCGTTCGTCAACCTGTCCAGGGTTGAGATCGAACAGAGGGCGATCAACCTGATCCCGGACAAGCTGGCGAGAAGATACAACGTGTTGCCGCTGCGCATCGAGAACAACCGGTTGATCGTGGCGATGGAAGACCCATTGGACTATTACGCCATCGACGATATCCGCATGGGAACAGGCTTCGTGGTGGAGCCGGTCATGACGCGGCGCGAGGATCTGCAGCGGCTGATCAACCGGTACTACAGCATACAGGGCAGCGTGGAGTCGCTCTTCCCGGAACGGCCCAGCTACATGGAGGAGACGCGCTTCGAGCAGCTGCCGGAAGAGGATGCGCCGATTATCCGCCTCATCGACCAGATCATCCATGAGGCGGTGCAGATGAAGGCCAGCGACATTCACTTTGACCCGGATGACCGGAGGATGCGCATTCGCTACCGGATGGACGGCATGCTGCAGACGATCCGCGAATTCCCGCCGCATCTCATCAGCGTGATCGCCGCCAGGCTGAAGGTGCTTGCCAATCTGGACATCGCGGAGAACCGCAAGCCTCAGGACGGCCGCTTCCATATGACGGTGGATCGGCATGTGATCGATATTCGCGTATCGATCCTGCCGACGATCCATGGAGAGAAGATCGTGCTGCGTCTGCTCGACCAGAGCAGGATGATCACGGAGATCGAGAAGCTCGGCTTCTCGCCGGACAATGAGCACAAGTTCAAGAACATGATCGCGGTGCCCTACGGAGCCATCCTCGTAACCGGGCCGACCGGCAGCGGCAAGACAACGACGCTGTACTCGGCGCTCAGCCGGCTGAACAAGGATGAGGTCAATATCGTCACGATCGAGGATCCGGTGGAGTACCAGCTGACGGGCATCAACCAGGTGCAGGTCAACCGCAAGGTGGGCGTCACCTTCTCCAGCGCCCTGATCTCCATCCTGCGTCAGGACCCGAATATCATCATGATCGGGGAGATCAGGGACGCCGAAACGGCCGAGATCGCCATCCGGGCTGCGCTCACCGGTCACCTCGTGCTCAGCACCCTGCATACCAACGATGCGATCAGCACCATCAGCAGGCTGATCGATATGGGCGTGGAACCTTTCCTGGTCGCCTCCTCCATCAACGGGATCGTCGCCCAGCGGCTTGTGCGCAAGGTGTGCCCCGAATGCAGGACGATGCGCGAGCCGACCCGGGAGGAGAGGGAGTACCTCAGGTTATATCGGTTGGAAGTTGATCAGGTCGCCGAAGGCCGCGGGTGTGACAGCTGCAACTTCACCGGCTACAAGGGAAGAATCGCCATTCATGAAGTGCTGACGCTGGATGAGAAGCTGCGGGAGATGGTGATGCAGAGTCACCCGGTCTCCGTCTATCGCGCCTATCTGCAAAGCCAGGGGTTTCAGACCATGTTCCATGACGGATGGAGCAAGATCGCGCAGGGGATCACGACGATGGCGGAAGTCATGCGCGTGACCGTCTGATCCTGATGCGAACGTCGAGCATGTCTGCGGAGTAACCCCATCGGCACACTCCATCACTGTTACTGGTTGGAGGTGATCATGTTGCACTACCAATACCGGGCCATTGACCAGGCGGGCGCCGACCACAGAGGGGTCATCGAGGCTTCTTCGCGGCAGGACGCCATACAGGCGGTACGAAACATGGGCCTGTTCCTGGTCGGCCTGTCGGAGAAGAAGCCGAACCTCCTGGAGAGAGTGAGTCAGGTCTGGATCGGCAAGCCGGTCAAGACCAAGGAGTTCGTCGTGTTCTGCAGGCAGCTGGCGGTGTTGCTGGAGGCCGGCACCTCCATCACGCAATCGTTGACCCTGCTCTCCAGGAATACCGAGAGCAAGCCGTTCCAACAGGTATTGGGGCGCATTGTCGCGGACATCAGCGCGGGCAGCACCTTCTCCGACGCATGCGCCAGGTACCCGAAGATCTTCCCGAAAATCTTCGTGTACATGATTCGGGCCGGTGAGGTCGGCGGGCATCTGGACGAGATCATGCGCAGGATCGCCACGCATTATGAGCGGGAGAGCGAGCTGAGGGAGAAGTCCAAATCGGCCATGACCTATCCGATGATCGTCTCGATCGTTGCCGTGGTGGCCATCGTGTTCCTGCTTACCAGGGTCATCCCGCAGTTCGTCACCACGCTGGAGTCTTCCGGGAGCGCGATCCCGTTGCCAACCCGCATCGTGCTGGCGGCATCCGGCATCCTGGTGGCTTACTGGTATGTATTCGCGCTCATCATCCTGGCAGCCGTGATCGGCTGGATCGCGATGAGGCGGCATCCGGCCGTACGCTACCAGATGGACAGACTCGCCCTGAAGCTGCCGGTCTACGGCGTGCTTGCCCAGAAATCGGCGATCTCCCGCATGGCTCGCACCCTGTCGGCGCTGCTCGCCAGCGCGGTGCCCGTGCTGCAGTCGATCGCGATCGTCGCGGAGATCGTGGGCAACGAAGTGATGGTAAGAGCCCTGCATGCCGCCGGGGAATCGCTGAGGAAGGGCGGGACGCTGTCAGGCCCGCTGCAGCAGGATGAGGTGTTCCCGCCACTGGTGTCGCACATGATCCGCGTTGGCGAGGAGACCGGGCGCCTGGAGTCGATGCTGGAGAAGATCGCGGAGTTCTATGAGGAGGACGTTGTGCAGGCGACCGCGCGGCTGAACAGCGTGCTCGAGCCGATGCTGTTGCTGTTCCTGGCATTGATCGTGGGCACGATCGTGCTGTCGGTGATGCTGCCGATGTTTCAGATCTATCAGAATATATGATGAAGATCAAGGAATTGGTTCTATAGACCTATGTCGTAATAAGTCGAACATGGGACTAATCAGTAAAGTTTTTGGGCTAATATTCACAATTTTGTCCTTGATATATTCGGGACGGTATAGTAAGATGTATTCAAGACTTTGGTAATATTGCCTAAATTTCGACAAGAAGATGCGATGAGGCATGGCTCTGTATGTGGGCGCCTGGAGCATGCTCAGCAAGTGGCGCAACCGGCTTCTTGACTGTTTCAGGTCGCAAGGAGGTCGGTGTTTTTATTTGGGTCTTTAGACTCGTGATTCGTAAACATCCGGATCCTGCCGAACAAGAAAAAAGATTGAAAGGGGTTTATTACAGATGAAAAAGGCAATGCAAACGATCCAATCCAGAAGCGGGGTCACGTTGATTGAATTGCTCGTCGTCGTCGTGATCCTCGGCATCATCGCGGCTGTGGCGATTCCGCTCGTGTCGAACAACCAGGAGACCACTTACAAGAATACGAACAATCAGAACCTGAAGATCGTCTCCGAGGCGGTCCAGCGCTATATGATCGATCATGGCGGAAGCATCCCGGTAGGAACTGGAGGCGCCCTTGATTTCGACAAGCTGACAATGGCGACGGATGCGAGCGGAAGCACGAGCGCGACAACAAGGCCGTTCGGTCCTTATCTCCAGGCCAAACCGGATGTCTATGACGAAGACGGAGCCGTCCTCACCGGCGACTGGAACGTGTCCTCGACCGGCGTCGTCAGTCTCCCGGCAGGCGCAGCTAAATAATGCTGACAATAACATGGCTTCCATCCCGGGCGGGTGGGACCATGTTTCTTTATATGAGAGTATTTTGAATGGCGGGAGCATGCCAGATGTGGATCATGGATCTGTTTGTTATCATATATGCTTTGTTCTTCGGCAGCTTCTGCAACGTGATGGCGATGCGCTGGCTGGAGGGGGGCTCGGTCCTCTCTCCCGCTTCCCATTGCCCGTCCTGCAAGACCCCGCTGCGCTGGTATGAGCTGATTCCGGTTTTCAGCTATCTGGGCCTGGGTGGGAGATGCCGGACCTGCAAGGCGCGCATCTCCCCGTTGTATCCGATCGGCGAAGCGATGATGGCTGTCTCCTTCTATCTGGTCTATCTTCGCTACGGCCTCAATCCGGAGACGCTGATCGGATGGCTGCTGAGCGCGCTGTTGATCTTGTCCGTTCTGACCGACCTGCGCAGCAGGCTGATCCTCGACAGATTCACGCTGCCGGCGATCGGTTTGTTTCTGCTAATCAGGGTGTGGTTTGCGGATCATTCCTGGTGGACCTACCTGATCGGCGGCGCGCTGGGCTTCTCCCTGCTGCTTGTCCTATCCCTGATCAGCAAAGGCGGCATGGGTGGGGGTGACATCAAGCTGTTCGCGGCGATCGGCGCTGCCCTGGGACCGTCGGAGGTTCTGATGAGCCTGATCCTGTCCGCCCTTGTCGGTCTGCTGGGCGGTGGGGCGCTAGTGGCCCTGGGCAAGATCAGACGCCGGCAGCCGATCCCGTTCGCGCCATTTATCTGGCTTGGCACGATGACGACGTATCTGTATGGTCCCGGAATATGGAATGAATACATGCGATTCATAGAAGGGTTGACGGGGTATGTGGTGTAGACTCAGTCGTTATCTGTCATCATCCGGACTGACGCTGATCGAGCTGCTCGCGGCGGTCGTCCTGACCGGCGTCGTCATCGCGCCGCTGCTGTCGGTGCTGGGACAATCCTATGAACGCACCGCTCACCAGGAGAGCGAGCGGCGGATGCTGTTCTATGCCGAGGAGATCATGGAACGCATGAGGGTCAGGGACGACCTGGCGAGCGATGAAACCGTCGATGGCGTGTTTTACGAGAAGGGCGAATGCAGGGTGAACGATGGCTGTATCCCCGCCCTGTCTCCGGATTCCAGCGAATATGCCACCTATACGGTGACCGTCAGGCGAAGCGCTTACGCCGGACTTGACGCATTCTACGATCTGATCGTGGAGGTCTATCCGGCAGAGCCCGACGGGCGAAGCATGCCAGTACGACTGATGACGGTGGTGCGCAGATGAACAACGAACGAGGAATCACTCTGCTGGAGCTCTTGCTCGCGATCTCCATCATGGGAGTCATCATCACCCCGCTGACGATGCTCAGCGGTTATCTGCTCCAGTCCTACCGGGATATCGGCTGCCGCAATGAGCTGCAGCATGAGTCCCAGCTGATCATGGAGTTTCTGTCCGAACAGATCCGCGAAGGAGCCTCCTGGGATTTCGATCATATGCAGCTGAAACAGGACGATGGAGGCTCGGCGCAGACGGTGTTTCGGTATGATGCGACGACTGGAACCGTCTATGCCACGGCCGATGAGCTGGCGCTGTCGAGCCAGGTTGCCGAATTCAGGCTGATCCCGCTGCCCTCTCAATCGCCGGGCAGCTTCATCGTGGAGCTGAAGCTTGAGCATCCCGGCTGCGCTCAGCCGTTCGTGGCGACTCTTCGCATGATCGAGAGAGAGACGATCATCGAGTACAGCTGAGACCGCGAGGCGAGGAGCGCTCGGGCGACAGGGCTCGGACAAGGGCGAAGAAACCGGAGAGATGCATGAATGCTGCAAGCCATGAAACGAACCATCCAAACTCAGGGCGGCGCTGCGCTGCTATATATTTTGTTTATCTCGGTGATCTTTGGCATCGCGCTCACCTTCATCCTGACCACGATCACGTTCGGCCAGCAGAATATCAGGCGATACGAGAAGCAGCAGCAGGCGGAATACCGCACGGAGGGCGCATTCGAAATCGCCCTGAAGCTGATGGAAAGCTACGTGGACCCTGGCAATGCGGCGAACAAGGGAATCTGGCATTTCCTGGTGAACGAGGTTTCCGCGACATCGCAGGGAGAGCCGATGTTCACCTTCACCATCGACGGAGAAGAGGTGGAGGTGGGGCTGGAGCGGATCGGGCAGGACGGCCAGACGATCGTCGTCCGCATGTTCGATCTGCAGCGGCCGCGGCTGAGACGCATCCTGCGCGTGGCTGAAGGCGCCGCTCCCGGCGATGACGGAGTTCCCCGATATGAGGACGGGGTTCCGGCGTTTGAGCCGGAGGACGGCACGATCTATGAGGAGATCGATGGCCATATCGTGATCGTGACCCCCGAGCAATTGGCGGAGGGTTACTTCTATACGAGCGGCAGGCTGGTGATCACGAAGAACTCCGATCCGCTGCACATTTATAAGGAAGTGTACTTCGACGCGGATCAGGGCATCTACCTGGGCACGGACCTGTACAATTACCAGTATCAGAACGTGACGTTCCATACTTCGGAGGGTCACATCTACATCGGCGAAGACTCGGAGGTGAGCACGTCCCGGGACATGCTGATGCAGGCGGACAACGGTCATATCGTATCGGAGAATGCCACGTATGTGTCCAACAGCTACGGAAGCATCACCTTCGATGCCGGCAACTATATCAGCCTGGTGAATGTGACCATCCAGTCGTCGCGCAACATCACGCTCGAAGCAAGACACATCTATCTGGAAAATGTGACCTTCACCTCCACCAGCAACGGAACGATCCATCTGAATGCCGAGCAATCGGTGACCATCAAAGGGAGTGAGATCCGTTCCTCCAACCTGATCGAGATCTCTGGCGCAAGCGGAACGATGACCATCCAGGACTCCCAGCTCATCTCGAGCAGCAACGCGCCGATCACCCTGAACGCGGCAGGCGATCTGAATATCAGCGGCACCACGCTGCAATCCTCAGGCTTCGTCAACCTGTACAGCGGCGGCTCTATCTATGCGCAGAACACCAGGATGACCAGTCCGTCATGGACCGATATCACCATGACGGCAGCAGGGGGGATCAGCCTGGTGAGCGCGGAGCTGAACGCGAGCAGGGATATATTCCTGACCGTGGGTTCTCCGAGCCAGGTGATCGATATTAATGGGGCTTATCTTCAGGACACCCGGGATGGCGTGGTGCTGGTTGCGCCTTCGGGGGCGACGATCACCGGAACTCCGGTACATGGATGTGCAAGCAACGGCGTGACGCAGATTTGTTCATGAAAGAAGGGATAGGCGATGCTGCATCGTTCTTCGGCAGGAATGGATTTCAGGGAAACGGAGCTCATCTCCACCGCCATGCAGCTTGTGAGGGGCCAGCCGGAGATCCGGCATATCTGTTTTCATCGCTTTCCGGGAGAGTGGCTGTATCCGGATCGCATCGAGCAACAGGTCGATCATGCCGAGCTGGAAGCGCAGATGAAGAGGGCGTTCTCATCCGGGGAGGGCAGGAGAATGAGAGGGGGCAGGGCACACCTCGGGATCCCGACCCAGCTGACCGTGCTGCGGCGAATCTCCGGGCTGCCGGATGTGCCAAGAGCGAGGATGAAGGAGATTCTGGAATTCGAGGTGGAGGAGAACATCCCGTTGCCCTTCGATGAGCCGATCTATGATTTTATCCCTCTGACTCCCTCCGCCTCGCCGGAGGCTCCCTTCCTGCTGCCGGAGGCAGCTGAAGCGGCGGCCGCCGCGGATGCGGGTCAGCCAGGCAGTGAGATCATCCTCTTCGCCACCTCCCGAAGGCTGTCGGAGCAGCTTGCCAGAGCGGTGCGGAGCGCCGGTCTCAAGCCGATCAGCGCGGAGGTGAAGGGGCTGGCCCTGCGCCGGCTGATGCATCATCTGTCTCCGGATTGGCTCAGGGAATTCGAGATTGTGCTGGATATGGGGGAGCGATCCTTTGATCTGCATATCTATCGGGAAGGCATGCTTGTGTTCTCCCGCAACATCGCGATGGATCGGTGGGATTATCTGACGGGAGACGCTGCACGGCTCGCGGCCGGCAGCTTGCGCCAGGCTGCTCTCGCTGCGACGGACTACGATATCGGGCGGTACGCGGAAGAGACGGCACGCGAGATCGACAGCGCGATCAACTTCTTCCGATATTCCATGAATGAGCGCGAGAAGCAGGTGAGCAGGCTGGTGATCGTCGGCAAGTATGACGATACGCTGCCGCAGAGGCTGGCCGCACTCACGGGTTATCCCGTGGAGATGCCCGATTTCACCAGGATGAGGAAGAGGCGGTATCATCCCGATGTGCTGTTGTCGCAGGCCGCTGTTTCGATCGGTCTGGCGCTGAGGGGTTGTCTGCGCGAGAACCGGAGTATTAAGCCAATCTGATATCGGGGTGACGATCGTTGGATATACGCATTAATTTGTTGCCGGACCACAGGAGACCGTATCTGACCTATCTGCTCATCTCGCTGCTGGCCGTCATCCTGATCCTCCTGGCCGCGTGGACCGTCATGGAGTATGCCAGGCTGAGCCAGCGCTCCCAGGAGCTCGCGGACAACATCGACCGGATGCAGGTGATGTATGAGAGCATCGTGCAGGAGTGGGAGACAGCCAGCAATCATCTGAGCGAGATCAATTATCTGATCTACTATGACAAGCTGGTAACAGAACTTGGCGATTTCTGGTATCCTCCCGACCGGCTGATGGACGAGCTCATCCGTCTCCTTGCGCCTGACGCCAGGATCCACCAACTTGCGTTCAACTACAATGGCGAAGTGAACCTGCTCGTCAGATGTCATTCGAAGGATGAGGTCGCGGATTATCTCGATCGGCTCGACACTTCTTCGCTGGTGCTTTCCTCGGAGCTGGTGTCGATCAGCATGCAGCCGTCAGGAGAAACTCTGGCCCAAATCAATCTGCAGATGGTGACGACTACCGATGAAGCCAATGGGTAAGAGGAAGGGCAAGGCCGTCCTGATCGCCTGCGGAAGCTTGCTCCTGTGCGCCGTGATCCTGCTCCTGTTCTATCTTGTCTTCATCCGGACCCTGCATGAACGCGTGCAGCAGCAGGAGCGGGAGCACTTGCTCGTCTCCGGCAACTATGCGCGTCTGCAGGCGGAGCTGGCGGAGAAGTACGGCCAGCAGGATGCGTCCAGGCTGAGGGAGCTGATCGCCCGGTTGCCGGTTCAAGCTGACACATCCCTCCTTGTCAGGGCGCTGGCTTCATTGGAAGCGGACACCGGACTGGTGATCGAGAGCATCACCTTTGCTGCCGGGACGACGACCCGGACGAAGGAAGATCAGGCGGACAGCTTGCTGGACCTGCTGAAGAACGGATGGGCCGCCGGCAAGGACAAACGGCCGCAGGGGCAGTTTCCGTTGCCGTCGGTCGACCTGAAGGTGCAATTCAGCGGCACGGTTCCGCAGCTTCAGCGTTTCCTGGCGCGCGTCGATCGAATGGAGCGGATCGTCGTGATCGAAGGCTTCGAATACCAATATGAGAATGACATGGATCGGAGACCGGTCGAGGCGGGAATCGTCGATGCGGAGAGGATCAGGGGCCAGGTATCGCTGAAGGCGCTGTACGCGGATCAGTTCCGGGACTTTGTGAGCAGCAGGTGACGGCTGCTTGCCGCGCCGTCGCCACGGGGGAACATCGGGTGGGGATGGGCGCGGGCGAAGGCGGCAAGGTACCGCTCATGCCCGGGTGACGAGAGGGCTGAGCCCGTGCTGCCAGGCGGATCAGGCCCAGGCAGGCTCGCCAGCCCTTGAAGCCGCCCGAGCACGAGCTGCTATAATTTCCAGAGGTTGTACATATAATGATCCCAGATGACGAAGTTTCGGCAAGGGGTGAGGGATCGGTATGGAGCCATTCTGGAAAAGTCGCCTGTTCAATTATGCGATCTACGTTCTGCTCGGTCTCGCCATTCTCTACATGCTGATCCTGATCAACCCGATCCTCATCGGGATCTATCGTTTCCTGTCAGCGGTGCTGACGCCGTTCATCGTGGCGATGATCGTGTCCTACATCCTGAATCCGGTCGTCAACATGCTCAACTGGCGCAAGGTGCCGCGGACCGCCGCGGTGCTGCTGATCTATGCGGTGTTCATCACCTCGCTCACCGTCGTGCTGATGAACTTCATTCCGATCTTCATGAAGCAACTGAACGAGCTGAACGAGCATCTGCCGCAGGTGACGATGAAGGCGCAGAACTGGCTGCAGAATCTGAATGATAGCGTGCCCGACAGCGTCAGGGAGGGTATCCGCGAGTCGCTGAAGAAGATCGAACAGTCGATCACCGAGCAGATCGCCGCCTTCATCAGCAGGATCGACTCCACGATCAACGTGATCTTCATGATCCTGACGGTTCCGTTTCTTGCCTTCTATATGCTGAAGGATATCCAGCTGATCGAGAAGACGGCGCTGGCGATCGTTCCGAGCTCGCGCCGCAAGCATGTGGTCAAGCTGTTCGTCGATATCGACCGGGCGCTCGGCAATTACATACGCGGCCAACTGCTCGTCTGCGTCATCGTGGGCGTGCTGGCCTATATCGGTTACTGGATCATCGGCTTGCCCTATCCGATCCTGTTCGCCAGCGTGGCGGCGGTGTTTAACATCATCCCGTACATCGGCCCTTACTTCGGAGCCGCGCCCGCTATCCTGATGGGCGCGACGATCTCGATGCGCATGGTGCTTCTCGTCATCGTGGTGAACTGGATCGTGCAGACGGTGGAGAGCAACTTCATCTCGCCGCAGATCGTCGGCAAGACGCTGCACATCCACCCGCTGATGATCATCTTCGCTTTGCTTGCCGGCGGCTACCTGGCCGGGATCATCGGCCTGATCCTGGCCGTGCCGTTTGTCGCCGTCGCCAAGGTGATCCTGCAGCACGTGCTGCGTTACTACTCCAGCCGGAGGACGCCGATCTAGGGAAATGTTTGACTTCATGGATTTGTTCAAGCTATAATCTTTGGTGATCAACCGAATAGACTGGACAACGCGATGATGAAGCCGAGTAGACGATGGCTGCCGTTCCAGAGAACGGATTCCTGATCCGGACGATCCGGACAGGCTGGGAGAATCCGCACGTGATGGCCTCGTTGAACGCCAGTTTCGGAGTGTGAATGAACTTCACCGGTGAGAGCCGTTAACATCTGACTGAGGAGACTGTCCCGAGCGCCTTGTGTGTGGAGAAGGGCAGTAACCAGGGTGGTACCGCGGAAATCTTCGTCCCTGATTTTTTCAGGGATTTTTCTATTTCATCAGCTATCAATATTCAGGGAGGATTACGTTTCATGAAAGCTAGTGAGATTCGCAGCAAATGGCTGGCCTTCTTCGCCGAGAAGGGCCATCATATCGAGCCGAGCGCTTCGCTCGTTCCGGTCAACGATCCGTCGCTGCTCTGGATCAACGCCGGCATGGCGCCGCTCAAGCCCTATTTCGACGGGCGCATCGTCCCGGACAATCCGCGCATCACCAATGCGCAGAAGTGCATCCGCACCAATGACATCGAGAACGTGGGCAAGACTCGCCGCCATCATACGTTCTTCGAGATGCTGGGCAACTTCTCGATCGGGGATTACTTCAAGGAAGAAGCGATCACCTGGGCCTGGGAATTCCTGACGGACAAGCGCTGGATCGGCTTCGATCCGGAGCGTCTGTCGGTGACGATCCACCCGGAAGACGAGGAGGCGTTCCGGCTGTGGCACGAGAAGATCGGTCTGCCCAAGGAACGGATCATCAAGCTGGAGGACAACTTCTGGGATATCGGGGAAGGCCCTTGCGGCCCCTGTACGGAGATTTTCTATGACCGCGGTCCGGAATACGGCGATCTGAGCGATCCCGAATGCTATCCTGGCGGGGAGAACGAGCGATTCCTGGAGGTCTGGAATCTCGTGTTCTCGCAGTTCAATCACAACAAGGACGGCTCGTACACGCCGCTGCCCAACAAGAATATCGACACCGGCGCAGGCCTGGAGCGCCTCGCCTCGATCCTGCAGAATGTCGATTCCAACTTCGACACCGACCTGTTCGTGCCGATCATCGAGAAGACGTGCCAGATCGCCGGCGTCACCTACAAGCAGCACGTCGATACCGATGTGGCACTGAAGGTGATCGCAGACCATATCCGCACGGTCGTGTTTGCCGTCAGCGACGGCGTCATGCCGTCCAACGAAGGGCGCGGCTATGTCATCCGCCGTCTGCTCCGCAGGGCGGTTCGCTACGGCAAGGTGCTCGGCATGGACAAGGCGTTCCTGTATGAGCTCGTCCCGGTCGTCGAGCAGATCATGGGCGGCCATTACACGGAGCTGAAGGACAAGCAGGAGTTCGTCATGCGCGTCATCCGCACGGAGGAGGAGCGCTTCCACGAGACGCTGTCCGACGGTCTGGCAATTCTCGCCGAGATCGTCGCCCAGGCCCGGGCCGAGGGGCGCAGCGAGATCACCGGCGAACAGGCGTTCAAGCTGTATGATACCTACGGTTTCCCGCTCGATCTGACGGAGGACTACGCGCGCGAGCAAGGCTTCACCGTCGATCAGGCCGGCTTCCACGAAGCGATGGAGAAGCAGCGCGAGAGAGCCAGGGAGGCGCGCCAGGAAGCGCAGAGCATGAACGTCCAGGGCGGACCGCTCGCGGACTTCACGACTAAATCGGAGTTCGTTGGTTATACTGAATTGGTAACGACTGGCAAGGTGCTGGCGATGTTCGCGGACCAGGCGCAGATCGACCAGGCTGCAGCCGGCCAGACCGTCCAGCTGATCCTGGATCGCACTCCGTTCTATGCGGAGAGCGGCGGCCAGGTGAGCGACCGCGGCACGATCACGGGAGCAGCCGTGAAGGCTTCGGTGGAGGATATGAGCAAGGCACCGCACGGCCAGCATGTCCACACGGTGAAGATCCTGGAGGGCACGCTGCGCGTCGGAGACCAGGTGAAAGCGGCGGTTGACCGCGAGATGCGCGAGGACATCATCAAGAATCATACGGCGACCCATCTGCTGCACAAGGCGCTCAAGGAAGTGCTCGGCGACCACGCGAACCAGGCGGGATCCCTCGTCGCTCCTGAGCGTCTGAGATTCGACTTCTCGCATTTTGGCGCGGTGACCCGGGAGGAATTGGAGCTCATCGAGCGCAAGGTCAATGAGCAGATCTGGCGCAACACGGCGCTGGACATCACGCTGAAGCCGATCGCCGAGGCCAAGGCGATGGGCGCGATGGCGCTGTTCGGCGAGAAGTATGGCGAGATCGTGCGCGTGGTGCGCATCGGCGACTACAGCATCGAGCTGTGCGGCGGCTGCCATGTGGCGCAGACTTCGCAGATCGGGCTGTTCAGGATCGTCAGCGAGAGCGGCATCGGCTCCGGCATCCGCCGGATTGAAGCCGTTACGGGCCGTCATGCGTATGAATATATGGAGCAGCAGATCGGACTGCTGCAGCAGGCGGCCGAGCTGCTCAAGAGTCAGGTTCAGGATGTGCCGAAGCGGGTTGAGGCCATGCAGGCGCAGCTGAAGGAAGCGTCGCGCGAGATCGAGTCGCTGCGAGCCAAACTGGCGCATATCGAAGCGGGTTCGCTGGCGGACCAGGTGAAGCAGGTGAACGGCGTCTCCTGTCTCGCTGCCAGGGTCCAGGCGGCTGACTTGGATGCGCTCCGGACGATGGTCGATCAGCTCAAGGTCAAGCTGCCTTCGGCGATCATCGTGCTGGGCGCGGTGCAGGAAGAGAAGGTGAACCTGGTCGCGTTCGTGTCGCAGGATCTGGTGGCGAAGGGATACCACGCGGGCAAGCTGATCAAGGAAGTGGCCGCGATCTGCGGCGGCGGCGGCGGCGGGCGCCCGGACATGGCGCAGGCAGGCGGCAAGGATCCGTTGAAGCTGGACGAAGCTCTGGAACGGGTAGCCGAGCTGGTCGGGGCGCAAGCGAAGTAAAGGGCGCTGTTATTCGCCAGGCCCGTGTCTTTCGCGGCTGATCGGACCACGTTGACGTCCCGAAGAACTTTTTGATGGGTGGAAAAGGATTGCCGGCCGTCATCTCGAATATAGTAGTTTAAGAGGAATGTCGTGACAGATAGAACCTTTATATGCTGGGGGTGCTTGGAGTGGACTTTTCAGACAAAACGATGAAGTTTAACGTGCGCGGAGATCAGGTGGAAACATCGTGTCAGGAAGTGTTGTTAACGGTATACAACTCGCTGCAAGAGAAAGGCTACAATCCGATCAATCAGATCGTCGGTTATCTGCTGTCCGGAGATCCTGCATACATCCCGCGGCACAACAACGCGCGTAGCCTGATCGGCAAGAGGGAGCGAGATGAGCTCATCGAGGAGCTCGTGCGATTCTATCTGCAGCATCACAAATAAGTGATGAAGGAATCCGTGATATGCGTTTGATGGGTCTTGACCTAGGAGAGAAAACGATTGGCGTGGCGATCAGCGATGAGCTCGGCTGGACAGCCCAGGGACTGACGATCATCCAGCGCAAGGATGAGGCGTCCGATCTCGCACAGCTTAAGGAGATCGTTCGAACCTATGAGGTGAGCGAGATCGTCCTCGGTTTGCCCAGGAACATGGACGGCTCGATCGGAGCGAGAGGCGAATTTTGTAAAGCATTTGCCGAAGTTTTGAGGGAAAACTTAAATTTGCAAGTACACTTGTGGGATGAGCGTCTGACGACCGTCGCCGCGCAGCGCACGCTGCTGGAGGCGGACACGAGCCGCAGGAAACGGAAGAAGGTCGTGGACAAGATCGCGGCCGGACTCATCCTGCAAGGGTACCTGGATTATATCAGATCGAGGTGAAGATGGTGGCAAATCGAGACAATCACCAGCATCATGACGAGGCGGAGATCATCAGCATCATGGACGACGACGGTGAAGAGGCGGAATTCGAGGTTGTGATGAAGTTCGAGGTCGATGATGACGATTCTCCGTATGCTTCTAATAAATATATGATGGTTGTGCCGCTTGACGCGGATGAGGATGACGACGCCGACGAGGTGTACGCCTTCCGGTATGAGGAGAACGGGGACGATCTCACTCTGCATACGATTGAGGATGAGGAAGAGTGGGATATGGTGGAGGAGACGTTCAACACCCTGGTCGCGGAGTTTGAGGACGAGGATTGATACGACACGGACTCAGGTTTGCATCAGGCTGTCCAAACAACCGGGAAATCATGTATAATAGAGCGGATAAACGTTCCGCTCTATTTGTGTGCATACGGAGGATGCGTCTTGGCGGTGACCGGCGGCACACGTGGTCGAAGGAGGATGTAGCGTGGATTCGAACCGTAAGGATCAGGAATTGACGGATAATCAGGAACTGGTGAACAGTGCGGATGAACCGCAGGTTCAGGAGATGGAACCGGCAACGGCGCCGGAACCGGAGCCGGATGATGAGCTGGAACCAGATGAAGAACTGGAGGCGGATGATGGCCATTCCTGGCGCATCGCCAGGAGGATCGGCTTCGTCATCGCATGCTGCATCCTGCTGGTGATCATCGGAACCGCGCTTGGCGTCGGGATGTTCTTCGCCAACGGCCTGCATCCGGTGGAGGCGAAGGATGAGCCTGTCATCATCTCGGTCAAGCCGGGCATGAGCTCCAAGCAGATCGCCGAGCTGCTGGAGGACAATGGCCTCATCAAGAGCGAGTTCGTCTTTCGCTATTATCTGCGGATCAACAAGCAGGGCTCGCGCTTCCAGGCGGGTGATTACAGCATGACGCCAGGCATGGAGCTGGAGGAGATCGTGACCATGCTGAACAATGGCGACACGATCAAGCCGCCGACCTTCAAATTTACGATTCCTGAAGGGTATACCATCAAGAAGATCGCGGACAAGCTGGCTGAAGCCAAGCTCATCGACCGGGACAGATTCATGGAACTCGCGTCCCAGCCGGAGCTGTTCACCTCGGCCAGATATGTCGGGCTGATCCCGGACGATGCGGACATCGCCTATCCGCTTGAAGGGTATCTGTTCCCGGAAACGTACGAGATGGTGGAGGGCAGCACCGAGCAGGAGATCATCGCGCGCATGGCATCGGAGCTGGACCGCAAGCTGCAGCAGCTGCCGGATGATTGGCAATTGCAGCTGGAGGAGCTTGGCGTGAGCTTCCACGAGATGCTCACCGTCGCTTCGCTGATCGAGCGTGAAGCTGCGGTGGCCGAGGAAAGGCCGATCATCGCCAGCGTCATCTACAACAGGCTGAAGCAAGGGATGCTCCTGCAGATCGACGCGACGGTTCAATATGCGCTGGATGATCACAAGGACGTGTTGCTGATCGAGGATACGGAGATTGATTCGCCATACAATACCTACAAGATCAACGGCCTTCCTCCCGGACCGATCGCAAGTCCTGGTCTTGATTCGATCCGCGCGGCGCTGTACCCGGAGGATACGAAATATCTGTTCTACGTGACGAAGAAGGACGGCACGCAGGAGCATCTGTTCGCCGAAACCTATGAGCAGCATCTGCGCAATAAGGCGGCAAGCGAACGGCAATAATGACAGACAACGGGATGGATGACTTCAGGATTGACGGGGGTTTAGCCACGGTGCCAATCACGGACAGCGATGTAACTTCCTATATAAGCTCATTGACCAGGGAGCGCAGCGCCGTGCTCCGACGCCTGGAGAAGGAGGCGCAGGAGGAAGCGATCCCGATCATCCAGCTGGCCGGCGCCTCCCTGCTGCGGCTATTGTGCGCCTTGCACCGGCCGCGACGCATACTCGAGATCGGCACGGCCATCGGATATTCCGCCATCCACCTGGCGGAGGCGGCGAGGGAGGCGCGCATCGTGACGATCGAGATCGACGAGGCGCGGGCCGCCCGGGCGGAGGTGAACTTTCGCGAAGCGTCGGTTGCGGAGCGCATCGAGCTGATCCGGGGAGATGCGCTTGACCATCTTCCCGGGCTGCGCGAATCCTTCGACATGATCTTCATCGATGCGGCCAAGGGCAAGTATGCGCAGTTTCTGGGTGAAGCGTGCCGGCTGTGCAGGAGCGGCGGCCTCATTGTGACGGACAACGTGCTGTTTCGCGGTCTGGCGGCGCAGCCGCCCGATGAGGTGGAGCGCCGGCATCGCAGCACGGTGCGCAGGATCAGGGAATACAATGAGCTGCTGCGGTGTCACCCGGAGCTGGATACGACGTTCCTGGCCGTGGGCGACGGGATGGCAATCAGCATAAAGAGGTGAAAGGAATGTCAGACAATCAGGCTTCAGACGCCTTCCGCAAGCCCGAGATCAGCATCTCGGCGGGGTCGCTGGAGGAAGTGAAGCAATACATCGAAGCGGGCGCGGATGCGGTGGTCGTGGGCGACCTGACCTATGCGGAAAGGCTTCCCGGCTCCATGCCGGTTACGCTGATCGCGGAGGCGGTGAAGCTGGCGCATGAACGGCAAACCAGGGTATATGCGGCCGTGAACAAGATCTTCGATCACAGCCTGCTGCCGGGGCTGGGCGACCATCTGCAGTCGCTGCAGGATGCCGGAGTGGACGCCGTGATCTTCGGAGATCCGGCGGTGCTCATGGCGGTCAGGGAACGCGGTCTCGGCCTCAGGCTCCATTGGACGGCGGAGATGACGACAACCAACTATATGACGGCGAACTATTGGGCGAGCAAGGGCGCCTCGCGCACGATTCTCGCCCGCGAGCTGAACCTGGAGGAGATCGCCGGGTTCAGGCGCGGGGCGAATCATGAGATCCAGATACAGGTGCATGGCATGACGAACATCTACCATTCGAAGCGCAAGCTGGTGAAGCATTATCTGACGCATCGAGGGAAGAAGCTGGCGCCACAATATGAGCAGGATGGCAAGCTGTTGTATCTTGTCGAGCAGGAGCGCCCCGATGAACGCTACCCGATCATCGAGAACGAGAACGGGACGCTGATCATGAGTTCATACGATATCTGCACGATCGAGTGCCTGGATGAGCTGATGGAGCTGGGGATCGATGCCTTCTACATCGAGGGGCTGCTGAAGTCTGTGGAATACAACAAGACGGTGATGCGCGTATATCGAGAAGCCATCGACGCGTATGCGGCGGATCCCGCTGCGTATGAGTTCCGCGATGAGTGGCTGGATGCGATTCACGAGCTGCAGGATCCGGGGCGCGAGCTGACGTTCGGATTTTTGTTCAAGGAACAGGTGTATTGAGCGATGCAAGCATATAAACATGATGGAGAAGAAGGGGTGATTCCGATGACGATCACGATGTCCCGTGAGGAGATGCTGGGCAAGCGCCGCAAGCTCGCTCTCCCGGAGCTGCTGGCGCCGGCTGGCAACCTGGAGAAGCTGAAGTTTGCCATCCGCTATGGCGCGGATGCCGTCTATATCGGCGGTCAACGCTATGGGCTGCGCTCCAACGCCGACAACTTCTCCTTCGACGAGATGCGCGAAGGGGTGGCCTTCGCCAGACAGCATGGCGCCAAGGTATTCGTGGCGACCAACATCTATGCGCATAACGAGGATCTGCCGGGCCTGCATGACTATCTGTCCGAGCTGGACCGCATCGGCATCGATGCGATCATCGTCGCCGACCCGGCGATCATCGAGACGGCGAAGCGGGCAGCGCCGAACGTCGAGCTGCATCTGAGCACGCAGCAATCGACGCTCAACTGGCAAGCGGTTCGATTCTGGAAGGATGAAGGGGTCTCGCGGGTCGTGCTCGCCAGAGAGGCCAGCATGCGGGAGATCGAGGAGATCAAGGAGCATGTCGATATCGAGATCGAAGTGTTCATCCACGGCGCGATGTGTTCATCCTATTCGGGACGCTGCGTGTTGTCGAACCACTTCACCGATCGCGATTCCAACCGGGGCGGCTGCTGCCAGTCTTGCCGATGGAAGTACGATCTGTTCGTGTCCGAGGAAGACCTGATGACGGAATCCTATTCGGCTCGTCTGACCGCCGATGGTGAGGACCCGTTCACGATGAGCTCGAAGGATATGTGCATGATCGAGCACATCCCCGCGCTGATCCGTTCCGGAGTGGACAGCTTCAAGATCGAAGGACGGATGAAGAGCATTCATTACGTGGCGACGGTGGTCAATGCCTACAGGCAGGCGATCGATGCCTATATGCGCGATCCGTTCGCCTACGAGCTGAAGCAGGAGTGGCTGGAGGAGATCGGCAAGGCGGCGAACCGGCCGGTGAGCACGGGCTTTTTCTTCGAGGAGCCGGACCATGATGATCACATCTACACGCCGGAGGACAAACCGCAGGCCTATGACTTCGCCGGTTTGGTGATGGATTATGATGCGGCGAGCGGCATGGCCGTGATCGAGCAACGCAATCATTTCAAGCCGGGTCAGGAAGTCGAGTTCATCGGGCCTGACGGCACCCATTTCAAGCAGATCGTCGGCGATATCTACGACACGGATGGCCGGCCGCTGGATGCCGCCCGGCATCCGTTGCAGCTCATCCGGATGCACGTGGAGCAGCCGGTTCACAAGTTCGATATGATGCGCAAGAAGCTGAACTGACGTTCAGCTTCTTGCCAGCTGGGCAGTGTCAGCCGATTGCCGATTGCCGGTTCGGCTGACATTTTTCTTTCATTTACCAATTATACATAACCTCGCTAATTTTGTGACGAATCCGTTAACAATCTGTGAACTTTCTTTATTATGTCAGCGCAGGAACCGAAATATAAACAGTATCAGTCTCACTACACTCACTATCAAACAGGCAGGTGACCTCATTGTTATCAGCAGTTACGAAGAAGCAAAACAAGCAGCCTATTCCGTCGCAACCGTCGAACAAGCCCAAGCGGCAACTTGCCCTGGCATCGGTAGGGGTCAAGCTATTTGCGATCATCTTCTGTTGCGTGCTCATACCGGTAGCGGCAACGGGCATGATCTCCAACATGATATCGAACGATATCATCACGGAGTTCGCCAGTCAGTCAGCCAGTGAGACGATTCATCAGACCAGCGAGAAGATCGATGCTACGCTGAACACGTACGAGCAACTGGCTAACCAGATCGTGACGAATCTGAGTCTGCACAATGAGCTGTTCAATGCTTCCAATGATCTGACATCGGCGTTTGACCGGATCTCGGCGCAAATTACCATCCAGGAAACCTTGAGCCAGTTGAGCTATTCGGATTCCAACATCGCCTCGATAGCCATCATCGGCTCTGAGGCGGTTCAGGGCGCCTATTCCTCTTCACGCCAGGGACTGGAAGTGGACAGGGAAGCGGTCTGGTTCAAGAATGTCTTGACCGGCGATCAGAAGACGGTATGGTTGCACACACAACTCGGAGGCTATACAGGCACGGTCCCGAACAAGGCATCCTTTGCAGTTGCCCGAATGTTCAAGAGCAGCCTGGGTCAGACCTATGTGGTCCTGGTCGAGGTGGACCAGGCGCTGCTGGGCCAATTGTTGGCTGGCATTCAGCTCAGCGAACATTCCGAGATCTACATCGTGAATGCGAACAATGAGTTAATCCAGGCAAAGGACCTGAGCCTTATCGGAACACAGGCGGCGCTGTCATTGCCTTCGGACGGTCAGAGCACCCTGACCGGTGAGGACGGCGAGGAGCATATCGTCGTCAGCCATTACTCCGAGAAGGGCAAATGGTATGTGGTCGGTACGGCTCCTATATCGGAATTGACAGCGGAAACAGCCGTTATCCGCCAGGTCACGTTCTTCACCATCCTCGGAGGCGCCCTGCTGGCCATCGTGCTCAGCCTGATCGTGGCTCGCCATCTGGGCGGCCCGCTGCGCAGTCTGGAGCGGCTGATGATCGAAGGCGCCAAGGGCAACCTGAACGTTCGCACCCGCTTCAAGAAGCGGCGTGACGAGATCGGGCAACTCGGCACGAGCTTCAATGAGATGATGGAGCAGATCCAATATCTGGTGAAGCAGACGAGCAAGTCTGCGGCGGATGTGCTCACCACCGCACAGGAGCTTTCGGAGTCGGCCAAAGAGACGGCGCAGGCGGCGCGTGAGATCTCGGAAGCGACGGAGCAGATCGCAAGCGGCGCTTCGACCCTGGCATCCGAAGCCGAACGCGGCAACGAGCTGGTCGTGGACCTGAGCAAGCAGCTGCAGCATGTGGTTGCGGCCAACCGCTCGATGGGCGAAGTGGCGGCTGATGTCCACAAGGTCAGCGAGCGCGGCACCTCGTACATGTCTCAGCTGACGGACAAAACCAGGGCCACGGAAGAAATGACCCGCCGCATGGTGGAGAAGGTGGATCAGCTGAAGGAAAGCACTTCGTCGATTCGCAATCTGCTGGATATGATGACGCAGATCACCCAGCAGACGAATATCCTGGCGTTGAACGCCTCCATCGAGGCTTCCCGTTCCGGTGCGGCAGGCCGAGGCTTCATGGTCATCGCAGGCGAGATCCGCAAGCTGGCGGACCAATCCCGCAAGTCGATCGATGTGGTCGCGGAGATGATCGATCATATCCAGAGCGGCATAGGCGAGACGGTCAACGTCATGTCGGAAGCTTACCCGCTCTTCCAGGAGCAGATCAGTTCGGTGATGGATGCGGACAAGCTGTTTAATGACGTCAGGGAACGCATGATTGGCCTTGTCAAGCAGGCCGACCAGGTGACCGAAGCGATCGAGCAGCTGGAGAAGGCGCAGCAGGTGCTGTCCGATACGATGTCCAGCGTCAGCGCGGTATCCGAAGAATCGTCGGCGATCTCGGAAGAGGTGGCTTCCTCCAGCGCGTCTCAGCTGGAGACGAGCGATTCCCTGGTCAAGCTGGCTGGCAAGCTCGAGTCGCTGTCCAACGAACTGACGGAATCTCTGAAAAAATTCAAGCTGTAAGATTGAAGAACTCCCCGGCGGTTCATACTGAGAGTATGAATCGCAATCGGGGAGTTTTCGCATGCTATGAACCTGCGCCGCGCATTCATCGCGCTCACGATCATCACGGGTTGCTTCTTCTATCTCATCGCGCAATTGATGGCGATCCAACTGTTCGGCAGCATCCGACATGCTCCCGGACACAGGGAACTGACCGCCGCTTCCGTCGCTCAGAGGCTGCGCAGCGTGACGCTGGACGACGGCAGGGGACGGATCGTGGATCGGCGCGGCAGGCCCATCGCCGGATTCGGTGTCCATGTCCTGGCGATGGATCGCACCGCCGCGCATAGATGGGCTGCGGAGCATCCGGCGGAGGCGGAAGAGCTGCGCTCGCGCATCGGCATGGCCCGGGAGCAGTGGACAGCTCTGCTCGAAGGCGACGAGCCCCTGGCGCTGTGGGAAGATGAAGAAGGGCCGGTGCCGCTCGGCGAGGAGCAGATTCGCATTCTGCGCAGATGGCCGGAGTCGGGATTGTATGCCGTTCCGTATGTGACGCGTTACATCCAGCCAGCCTATGCGGCGCATCTGCTGGGCTTCGTCGCCCAGCATCCGGAGGAAGTCCGCCGGATCTACGGGCCGGAGCTGGAAGAGGGCAGCATCAGGCAGGATGCGAGGGTCGGCGTGAGCGGCCTGGAAAGGTCGCTGGAGAGGTTGCTGCGAAGTCAAGGGAGCATCTCGCTGTCGGTGCTGACAGACGCCCTGGGCAGACCGGTGGGGGAACCGAGGCTGCGCAACACGAACGGCCTCTATCATCCCGTTCAGGCGGTTACGACCCTGGATGCCGAACTGCAGGCGCGCATCGAGCAACTGCTCGACGCGCGTGGCATACGCGCGGCCTCCGTTGTGGTGCTCGACGCCCGGCAGGCGGATGTGCTCGTCATGGCGAATCGGCCAACGTTCGATCCGCAGCACCCGGATCCGCATGACAAGAGCTGGGTGAATCAGGCGATCAAGCAGCAGGTGCCCGGCTCGGTGTTCAAGCTGGTCGTCGCCGCGGCCGCTCTCGAGTACGGCATCGTGAGACCGCATGAGAAGTTCATCTGTCATGGGGAGTACGGCAAGTATGGCTTTGCATGCTGGAAGAAGGGAGGGCACGGGCCGATCAGCTTCACCCAAGCCTTCGCCGAGTCGTGCAACATCACTTTCGCGGAGATCGCCAGACGCCTCGGGCCCGAGCGCATCCGGATGATCGCTTATCGGCTAGGCATCAGCAGGACGGTGGGCTGGGAAGGAGCGGTGCGGGGACGCAAGGAGCCTCTGCGCCAGTTCGACATGGAGGAGCCTGGCGTCGTGTTTGCCCTTGATGCGATCGATGAAGGAGCGCTGATCCAGTCGGCGATCGGGCAGCGCGATGTGCGGCTGTCGCCTCTCCAGGCGGCCAATATGGTCGTGACCATCCTTCAGGGCGGGACCCTGTTGTCGCCCCGCGTCGTCAGCGCGCTCAAGTATCGCGATGGCGCGATGATCGAGCGATTCCCTGTTCGGCGGTTGCCCCAGGGCGGAGTGTCGAAGGCGACAGCGGACTGGCTGCGCAGGATGATGCGCGAGACGGTGCTGACGGGCACCGGCTCTGCGCTCCGGGATCACGCCTGGGAGCTTGCGGGCAAGACCGGAACGGCGCAGACAGGAGCGCCAGGCCGGGTGAACGAATGGTTCATCGGCTACGGGCCGGCCAGGAACCCGAAGGTCGCCGCAGCCGTTGTCGTCTATGATGTGCCGGGAGCCTCCGGTCAAGCGGTCCGTCTGTTCGCCGAGATCATGGATATCATTCGCGAGCATGTTGAGGAACGGAAGCTGTAGCGCCCGGGAACTTCCCGGCAGATGCTCATGGACAATTGCCCGCATGATCCGATCGCTCTGCGAACGGGCTCCCCTGTGATGCTCCAGGGCGCTGCTGGCGCGATTGCCGCATGACGGCGAGCCATCGCCTCCGGAAGGGAGAAGTGGATCTGGCCTGATCATGGGCTGCATGAATTTACCGAACATAAACCGCCTGAAACCGCAAACCCTTATGGTGAAGAGGTGAGCAGATGATGCGCATAACCAGGTTAATGTCGGCAAGCACGTTTGTGCTCTTGCTGGTCGCCATAGCCCTCGCGGCTTGTGGCGTCAGGCATGATGAAGAGGGCAAGGCTGCCAGATTCCGTTCGCTTGAACAGGGGACTGCTCCGCAGATAAGGGGTCAGGCAGACGGAGAGACCGCCGTAAGAGATCGGCAGAGGTCGGATCTGGCTGCACAGGAGCTGGTCAAGCTGGAGAGGGTGGATGCGGCCTATGTGCTGCTGTATGATGGCGATGCCTATGTGGCTTTGCAGCTGAAGGATATCCGGACCAGGGTGCCGCTGGAGATTCAGGCTGAAGTGGAGAAGAGGGTCAGGGACGTCGTGCCTGAGGTTGACCATATCTATATCACCACGAATCTGACGTTCGTGAGCTGGATTTATTCGTACCTGTACGACATCCATCCCGGACTCAGCGACGACGACCTGAAGCTGCAGCTGCAACGGTTGCGTCAGGATTCGTTTACCACCAAGCATCCTGGGGTTAAAGAGGCGCTGGATAACCGCTGACCAGGCAGGGCGGAGGCCGATCGGGTGATTCCTGGCGGTCGCGGCGTTCGTAAGCCGAACGAACGTCTGGCCAAGGTGATCCTATACGGTCGCGAAGGCCCGCTGGTCGAACTTGTCGATTGACCGGGGAGCCCAATCATCGGGAGTTGACGGAGAAGCTGGTCGAACTGGCAGCTGGCCAGGCGATGACCAGCTTCTTCCTGTGCCGACCAGGGCAACGGCTCGTCCAGATCGGGCAAGCGCCTTCATTGCATATACTTTCCAATCGGGATATAATTTTTTGAGAGCTTTTTTGATTTTTACCGCACAGGGGGAGGAACGCATACATAATGATGCTTCAATCAGCCAAGGTGATCGTATTCGATCTCGACGGAACATTGTACGAGGATACCCATCATTTTGATTACTATGCCAGGCTCATCGAGCAACTCCTTCCGGAGCCGCTTCAGCCGGAGTTCGCCGCCCAGTATGCGGCGGCGATCGAGGGACGGCATGCGGTCCGGATCGGTCGCGTCTATGATGCGCATCGCGATCTGCTGCTGGTACAGCAGGCAGGCGAGGTGCTGGAGGCGTACCATTGGGACGGAACGCCGCTCTCCGAGGATTCCATAGCCGAGCTGTATCCGGAGCCGATCACCCTGGATCTGACGGATGTGGTCAGCATCGGCGATATCTGGTGGATCCCGCCGGTCATCGGGCGTCATATGGGCATTCCATCCTCCATGACCTGGGAGAAATTTGAAGAGACGAGGAAATGGATGATGGGACCGGAATATGTCATGAAACCGATCCCCGGTCTGGCCGATGCCCTGACTCGTCTGTCGCAGATGAAGAAGCTGGTGCTTCTGACGAACAGCCCGAGAAGCGACAGCGAGGTGATCCTCGAGAAGCTGGGGCTTGCGGACGTATTTGACCACAAGATCTTCATGGGGATGAAGCCGGTTCGTTCGCAGGAGCATTTCCGCGAGCTGGCGAAGCGGTATGACTGCTCCTTCGGAGAGATCGTCAGCATCGGCGACAATTGGGTCAACGACATCGATCCGCCGCGGGAGCTTGGCTGCCTGACGATCTTCATCGATCATCACGGTCAATCCGATGCGGACAGCGCCGATGTTGTCGTTCGCCGTATGGGTGAAGTGGTTGACATATTCAACAAGATGTGATAATTTTCTAACTTCGCTATATGTTTGAGAAGGAACGACCGTAAAGGAGAGTGTCTTGCATGAGCAGACCTGATCAACTGGAGGAGCAGAGTCGGGAGATCGAACGCCTGAAGGTGGTAGAGCGCAAGATCCAGGAACAGCTCGCGAAAGTGGAGCGGATCGTCGGCGAACGGAAGCTTGATCAGGAAGAATTGCGGCGCAACTTCTGGGACAATGTGACCGTGAACCTGACGGATGATACGGAGCGGATCGAGACCTTCACCAGCATCCAGCAGGAAGCGCGCGTGTTGGCGGAAAGGGAACGAAATGTGCAGGAGGCGGAAAGGCAGCTGGTCACTTTGACGCGGCTTGCTGATTCGCCTTATTTTGGCCGTGTGGATTTTTGCGCCGATGGGGATGAGCGGGCGGAATCGATCTACATCGGGCTGGCGTCGCTGCTGGATCAGGATGGAGAGACGTTCCTGATCCATGACTGGCGCGCACCTGTGTCCAGTCTGTTCTACGATCATTCGCCCGGCAGAGCGGGATATGAAACGCCGGTCGGATACATATCCGGAGAGATGACGCTCAAGCGTCAATTCGTGATCCGAAACGGTCAGCTGCAGCACATGTTCGACACCGATGTGACGATAGGCGACGCCATGCTGCAGGAGGTGCTCTCGCAGAGCGCCAGCACGCAGATGAAGAGCATCGTGGCGACGATTCAGCGCGAGCAGAACCGGATCATCCGCGATGAGCGGCATCGCCTGCTGATCGTGCAGGGCGCCGCCGGCAGCGGCAAGACTTCCGCTGCCCTGCAGCGGGTGGCGTACCTGCTGTACCGTTACCGCGGGACGCTCGCCGCTGACCAGATCGTGCTGTTCTCGCCGAACCCGCTGTTCAACAGCTATATCAGCCACGTCCTGCCGGAGCTGGGCGAGACGAACATGCGCCAGTCGACTTTTCAGGAGTATCTGCAGCGCAGGCTGCGCCTGTTCAGGCTGGACATCGAGGACCTCTACCGGCAGACGGAATATGTGCTTGCCGAACGAGGCTCCGGGACGCATGATGCGAGGGTCGAGGCGATACGATACAAGGCCTCACCCGATTTCTTCGCGGTGATCAATCGCTATACGGAGCGTCTGGCGACGGAGGGTCTGAGGTTCCGGGATATCCGTTTCCGCGGCCGTATCCTGGTATCGGGCGAACGGCTTGCGGAACTGTTCTATGACGAGCAGCTGATGCGCTACAGGCTGAATGATCGGATCGCCTGCTGGAAGAAGCGGGTTCATATGCTGCTGGAGGAGCTGGAGAAGGAAGAACGGAAGAAGAGGTGGGTGTCCGCAGCGATCGATCTGCTTGATGAGGAGGCGTACAGGATCGCCTATGAGAAGCTGCGGGAGGCGGGCAGATTCAAGGGCGATACCTTCGATGACAGCCGCAAGGAGCAGGCCCTGCTGCGCAAGATGGTGGTGGAGGAGCAGTTTGCTCCGCTGTACAAGAGGCTGAAGCACGGGCTGTACATCGACTATCTGGCCACCTATCGCCGCCTGTTCCAGGATGCCGGGCTGATGGGCGACCTGTCCGGAGGACAGATGCCGCCAGGCTGGGAGCGATTCGATGAGCTGTTCGCAGCGGCTGTGGAGCAGGGGATCCTGCCTTACGAGGACGCGACGCCGCTTCTGTATCTCAAGGAATCGATCGACGGGTTCTCGGACAACGACAACACGGTGCGCCATGTGCTCGTCGACGAGGCGCAGGACTATTCGCCATTCCAGTTTGCCGTTCTGCGCAGGCTGTTTCCGCGCGCCCGAGTGACGGTGCTGGGCGACCTGAACCAGGCGATCTACATGCAGACGGCGGAGCTGAACGGCTTCGTCGAGCTGGCCGCGTTGTTCGGAGCTGGCGAGGAGGAGGTGGCGACGATCAGGCTGCTGCGCAGCTATCGTTCGACCAGGCAGATCGTGGAATGCGCGAAGCGCCTGCTTCCATCCGCTGCCGAGGTGGAGCCGTTCAGCAGAGATGGCGAGGAGCCGGACTGGATCGCGGTGGACGGGGTCCAGGATGCGGCCGGGAAGGCTGCCGGGTGGCTGTCCCGGGTGTCCGGAGCGGGCCGCAGGAACATCGGCATCCTGACCTATACGGCAAGGGAAGCCGGTGAGGTCAGCGAGCTGCTGCAGGAGCGCGGGCTGGAGGTTCACCTTGTGACCACGGAGAGCGGACAGCTGGAGGAGGGCATCTCGGTCCTGCCAGCCTATCTGGCCAAGGGCATCGAGTTCGATGCGGTCCTGATCTGGGACGCTTCGCAGTATCGGGAATCCGACCGCAAGCTGTTGTATACGGCATTCACCCGGGCGATGCATGATCTTGCGGTGATGTATCAGCAAGGCAAGCCCGGATTGCTGGAGCCTCTGATCGCGGGATGAAGGAGAAGCACAGAAGGTACGGAACCCTTCACGAGATGTGGGGAACTCAATTGTGGTTGCGGGGGAGATTATGGTTACATTGGATGAACTCAGGGAGGTGCCGCTGATCGCCATCCTGCGGGATATAGTGGGAGAAGCCGCTGATCGGACGGTGGAGGCATTGCAGGGGGGCGGCATTCGCTTCGTGGAAGTGACGATGAATACGGAAGGCGCTCCGGCGATGATCGAAAAGTGGCGGGCACGGTATGACGGAAGGCTGCGCATCGGCGCGGGGACGGTGATGAGCCTGGCGGATGCGGAGAAGGCGGCTGCAGCCGGCGCCGAATATTTCGTCTGCCCGCATCTTGACGAATCGGTGATCGCTTATGCGCTTGAGCGCGGGCTGGGGGTATTCCCCGGTGCGCTCACGCCGACGGAGATCGTGCGCGCCTGGAACTGCGGGGCCACAGCGGTGAAGATCTTCCCCGCCGCCTCGCTCGGACTCGCCTACATCCGGGAGCTGCAGGGTCCGCTTCGCCATATTCCGATGGTTCCCACGGGCGGTGTCACCCTGGACAATGTGGATCAATATTTCGCGGCCGGCGCCGCAGCGGTTGGTGTGGGGAGCCAATTGGCAGACAAGCGACTGATCGCCGAAGGAAGTTTCGACGCGATCCGGAGCCGTGCCGCAGCCTATGTGGATAAAGTCAGGAAGGGGCTGTCCCAAAGTCCCTGACTTGCGAAGTGGACGGGAACCCATGCGGTCCCGTCCACTTCGCCATAACGGCCTGCTGAAGGCGGAGAGGCCGAAGATTCGGCAAAGAATCAGCCCTGTTCGCCATCGTATGGACGAATGAAGTTCAAATGTTTACTTCGGCCTGAGCGGTTGTTGGGACATTGCCAGGCTATGCGAGCAACGAGCTTGCGATGAGCTGCACGGCGCCGATCGCTGACAGCGCCAGGATGATCGTCTGGAATTGCTTCTGGCTCAGCTTCGGCACGAGCTTGATGCCGATCCAGGTGCCGAGCAGGATGACCGGGATCGTCATGGAATTGACCAACAGCGTATCCCAGGAAATGATCCCGAGATCGATGTTGAACGGGATCTTGAAGACATTGACGAAAAGATAGAACCATGCGCCGGTGCCGATGAACTGCTCCTTGGGCAGCTTCCTCGACAGCAGATAGATGGCCATCACCCCGCCAGCCGCATTGCCGACCATCGTCGTGAAGCCGGCGAGAATGCCGAGTATGGCGCTGAACCAGATGCTGGTGGAGGGCTGCTCCAGCTTGCCGCTGTGCTCGCGATAGATATGTACGATGACCAGCACGAGGACGATGATGCCGATCATCAGCTTCAGCTCGTTGTCGGCGATGATGCGCATCAGATAATAACCGGCAACGACGCCGACGAGCACCCATGGGATCAGCGTGATCAGATGCCTCCAGACGACCTGCCTGCGGTAATAGGTGACAGCGACGATGTCGGCGATGATCAGCATCGGCAGGATGAGACCGACCGATTGCTTGGCGGCAAAGGATGAGGCCATGATCGTCACGCCGAGTATGCCTGCTGCGGGGAGCCCCGTCTTGGAGAACCCGGTCAGCATGGCGGTCAGGAACAGGGCGGCGAATTGCCAACCCGTTATACTTGCCAGGTCCATGATGTCACTCCTGTACATAAGTTGGGTTCGACGGCGTTTGACGCTGTTCGACTGATGTTGCGTCAGACGCTTCCGTTTCATATGGGATTATGCAGGTGGAAGCGGTTTTTTGTCGTCTTTTTCAAATATAGCGCGGTCGGGTAAGGTTGCCAAGAAAAATCCTGGGCGGAAGTCTGGCGAGAGAGCCGGGAAATGTCACTCAGCCGTTCCGGGATGAAAGAGGCGCGCTGGGGACGACCTGCATTTTCATAAAGTAAAAATATTTCCCATACTGATCAAAATACCGTTAAGGAATGGGCGGTATTTTTTTTTATACTTAGAACATCCAGGAACGAGTCAGGAGGTTTCAGTCCGATGAGTGCCAATATCCGTGTGAAGGGCGGAAGCATGCGATCACTGCAGAGGCGGGAAGATGCCGCTGGCTGGCTGTTTGTCGCGCCGATGCTGATCGGCACGACCGTGCTGACGCTCATTCCGATCGTCGCCACATTCCTGCTCAGCTTCGCAGACTGGAAGTTTATCGCCGGCATCGACGCCTTGCGCTGGGTCGGATTGGAGAACTTCAGGGAACTTGTCGACGATCCCAAATTTCAACGTTCGCTGATCAACAATTTCGTCTTCCTCTTGTCCGTCCCGATCTATATGATGATCTCTCTGGCGCTGGCCGTGCTCATCAACAACCTCGCCTATCTGAAAAGCCTGTTCAAGGTGGTCTTCTTCATGCCTTATATCTCCAGCGTGGTGGCTGTGGCCGTGGTGTGGCAAGTGCTGTTCCATCCGTCGCTGGGTCCGGTCAACCATGTGCTCAGATTGATCGGCATCGCCGATCCTCCGCAGTGGATCGCTGACCCGGATTACGCCCTCCCCTCGCTGATGATGATCTCGATCTGGATCTCGATCGGTTTCAACATGATCGTCTATATCGCCGGCTTGCAATCAATCCCGCGCGAAATGTACGAAGCGGCAGAGATAGACGGAGCAAGCGGATGGGTCAAATTCACGCGCATCACGTGGCCGCTCCTTACGCCGACCACATTCTTCCTGCTGATCACGGGAATCATCTATTCCTTCAAGGTGTTTGATCTGGTGGCGGTGCTGACGAAAGGCGGCCCGATCCAGTCGACGACGATGCTGGTGTGGTATATCTACGAGAAAGCGTTCGTCAATCTCGAGATCGGCTATGCCTCAGCCATAGCCCTGGTCCTGTTCCTCTGCCTGTTCTTCATCACCCTGCTGCAATGGTTCACGCAGAACAGGTGGGTGAATTACTAGAAGCGGCCAGGGCAGAGCGGGAACACATGTGTTGCGCCTGTCAAGCCAGGTGGAGCCTGGCAGGAGCGCCCCCGCCGTTGAAGCAGGCGGATCCGGCAGGCCGCGGATGCATGCCTGGCTGGGCTTGCTCAGGCTGCGTCAGGCATCACCGGCACAGGCTGGCGGGCAACTGGCATGCAGTGAGTTGCTGATTGGAGGCGAAGACCATGATCAAACAGATAGCCAGGTATCCATGGGGAAGGATCATCGCGACCGTCGTCCTGGCAGCATGCGGCGTCATCTTCATGCTGCCCTTCCTGTGGATGCTGTCATCCTCCTTCAAGATTGAGGCGGATGTGTTCAAATATCCGATCGAATGGATCCCGAAGCGCTGGAATGCCTTGAACAACTACAAGGAAGTATGGTTCGGGAGCCATCCCTTCTACATCTACTACTGGAACTCGATCAAGGTGTCCATCGGCACGATGCTGCTGTCGGTGCTCGTCAGCAGCATGGCGGCGTACGGCTTCTCGAAGATTCGCTTTCGCGCGGGGCGATGGTTGTTCCTGGTGGTGCTGGCAACGTTCATGGTGCCGCAGCAGGCGATCCTCGTGCCGCAGTTCATCCTGTACCGGTCGATCGGCCTGTTCGACAGCCACATCGGGCTCATCTTCCTCGGCAGCTTCAGCGTGCTGGGCACGTTCATGCTCAGGCAGTTCTTCATGGGCGTGCATCATGAGTACATCGAATCCGCCAAGATCGACGGCGCCGGACACTTCCGGATCTTCTGGCAGATCGCCGCGCCGCTGGTGAAGCCCGCGATCGCCACCTACGCGATCCTGCGTTTCATCTGGACGTGGAATGATTATCTGAATCCGTTTATCTTCCTGCGAAGCGACCCGTTGTTCACGATCCAGCTGGCCATGCAGAAGTTCACCTCGCTGAACGGCGAATTCTACTCCCTGATCATGGCCGCTGCGGTGTCCGCCATCGTGCCCCTGCTGATCATCTTCGTGATCGGCCAGAAGAGCGTCATTGAAGGCATCGCGATCGGCGGCGTCAAGGGATAGATCGACCGTTCTCATTTCCTGGCGGAGATGTCAGATTGAGATGCATGCGAAACATTGTTGCCAGCGGCTAGAGGGACAGATCCCCATCGCCCCTCGCCTTGCGGCGGCACCGGATCGGGACGCTCCCAGGCATCGCATCCCGCGGTCCCGAGGGACAGATCGGCAGGACATGGCCTTGAGATGTGGAAGTAAAAATATTTCTGAGCAGGTAAAATTTCGCTCATGTGCGGTTGTATACGAGTTGTTACAATGAATTTGCATTTAAAGGATGATATGGCATTATCAAACATTTCACTATGGGAGGGGTATCCAGTGAGAAGAAAACTTGGCATCATCTTCATCGTGATCGCATTATGTCTGGGCGTCCTGGTCGCATGCTCCGGCGGCAGCGGCGGATCGCAAAATCAGAACAACCAGTCATCGCAGCAGGGAAGCTCGTCGAACAACAACGCTTCCGGAGGCACTTCGAGCAATCCGCAATCGGGGGGCTCCAATACTGCCAAGGATGAGGTCGTCACGATCAAGTTCCACACGCACGGCACGGAAGCGAACTACAACTGGTCCCAGACGCTGGCGGCCTTCGAGGAAAAATATCCGAACATCAAGATCGATCTCGTCATCCTGAGCGAGAAAGGGGATTCGCAAGAGGCGACGCAGAAGCTGGACCTGGCCGCGGCTTCCGGCGAGCAGCTCGATGTGCTCATGTTCACCGATGCCGCCAGCTATGCGCAGCGCGTCAGCCTGGGCATGGTGGCGCCGCTGGATGAGTTCATCGCCAGGGACGGCTACAAGGTGGAAGAAGAGTACAAGGTGAACACGCTGTTCGACGGCAAATATTACGCGCTCCCGGGCAAATTCAATCCATGGTATGTGCTGCTCAACAAGACGCATCTGAACGAGGCTGGCCTGGAAGTGCCGAAGGACTGGACATGGGATGACTTCATGGCCTACGCCAAGCAGCTGACGACCGGAGAAGGGGCCTCGAAGCGTTATGGCACCTACTTCCACGGCCCGCAGAACGGCGGCTGGATGGAGTACATGAAGCTGGCGCTGGCGAGCAAGGCGGAGAATACGGAATTTATCAAGGAAGACGGCACGTCCAACCTGGACGACCCGATGTTCCGGAGAACGCTGGAGATTCGCTATCAGATGGAGAAGGTGGACGGCTCCTCCACGCCGTACGCGGATATGCTGTCGCAGAAGCTGCATTACCGCTCGCAATTCTTCAATCAATCGGCCAGCATGATCGTGATCGGCAGCTGGATGAACACCGAGCTGGGCGGCACCGAACAGTTCCCGCTGGAGTTCGAGGTGGCGGTTGCTCCCTATCCGAAGAATCAGCTCTCCGACGGCGGATACGCCCCGGTTACCACGGACTACATGGCGGTTGCGGCCAAATCGCAGCATAAGGAAGAAGCCTACACCTTCATCCGCTGGTACACGACGGAGGGCCAGGTCGTACAGGGCAAGAACATTCCGTCCTGGAACGGCGTTCCCGACGATCAGCTCGAGTCGATCGTCGATACGATCCTGAGCGGCACGCTGACTCCGGAGAAGGTGGATCGCGCTTCGCTCATCTACACGCTCGCCAACGCCAGATCCTCGAAGCTGATCCCGCCGGTATCCTATCAGGCTGAGGTCTATCAGGCGATCAACGACGAATATGAGAAAATGATCCTCGGCGCCCAGAGCATCGACGATACGCTGGAAGCAATGAAGAAACGGGTGGACGATATCATCAAAAACAACAGTTAAGCCCTGTATTCGTGGTATAATGAGGTGGACACCAGGGAACGAACGCGCGTGATGCCGTTCGTTCCTTTCTGCCATTATGCAGGCTGAAGTGGATACGAGACAAGCGGAGGTAATGGGGCGGATGCACAAACGCCGGACTCGTCTGTCTTTTCGCTACAAGCTCATATGGTCATCCATCGCATGCATCCTCATCCCGGCGTTCCTGTCGCTTGCGCTGTCGAACTATCTGACGCAGGACGCGGTGAAGGAGCAAGCCCAGGACAATGCCATGCAGTCGCTCAGGTTGGCGGAAGGATATGTTTCGAACCTGCTGAATAATATGACGTATATCGCCAATTACATTCAGGTGCTTGACTCCAATATGCGCACGATCCTGCAGAGGCGGGCGGCGGAAACGCCTCCTGAGCCTTTCACTCCTGCCGACTACAATCAATTCACCGATACGAAGACGATCATCGACAAGCTCGACAACATCTCGATCATCGGCGAGGAAGTGCTGGTGACGATCCTGCTGTCGAACCGGAGCTACTATGCCAACTATTCCAGGGATGACTACGATCCGATGCGCATCTTCGATGCGCCCTGGTTCTCCGAGCTGCAGGATATCTACGGTCTCGAATCCAAATGGATCGGTTCCCGGTCGTATCCGCGAACCCGCGAGCAAACCGACGAAAGCGGATACATCACGCTGGGCCGCACGCTGCGTTACGCCAATCGCAATATCTACGGTTATGTGGTGGTGACGATCCGCGAGGAGCAGATCCGCAAGATCTTCGAGCGCATCGCTTCCGGTCAGGAGATGATGCTGCTCAACGAACATGGCGTGATCATCTCGCATCGCGATCATGAGAGGATCGGAGAGATCTTCGATCGTAAGGCAACGGGCCTGACGACGGATGCGGGAGGAGGAGCGGACTCCTATCTGCTCAGCGAGCTGCCGTTGTCCGCGGTGTCCGGCTGGTCGCTCGTATCCATCACCCCATACGAGGATGCGGTGTCTCCGATCAACCGGATCTACAACCGGGTGCTCGTCATTCAGCTCATCTCCTTCTTCCTGTTCCTGCTGCTTCTGATCTATCTGCTGCAGAAGTTCACGAAGCCGCTGGTCCGCCTGGGCAAGCTGGCGGAGACGGTGCAGCGCGGCAACCTCGAGGTTCGCTCGCGGATCCGCGGCGATGACGAGATCGGACGGCTCGGTTACTCGTTCGACCAGATGCTCGACCGCATCAAGGATATGATCCGCGAGGTGCAGCTTGGCGAGATGCGCAAGCGGGAGGCGGAGCTGGCGATGCTGCAGGCCCAGATCAATCCGCATTTCGTCTTCAATGTGCTGAACTCGATCCGCATGAAGATGCTGCGCAAGGGCGACAGCGAGAACGCGGAGATGATCAGCGCGATGTCCAGGCTGATGCGCATGTCGATCGGCAGCCATCATGACACCATCACGCTGCACGAGGAGATCGGCATCGTCATCGATTACGTGAAGCTGATGAATCTGCGCCAGAAAGAGAACGTGGAACTCGAGATCCGCGCGGACAGCGAGACCTATCTGGAGGAAGTGCCGCGCTTCGTCCTGCAGCCGATCATCGAGAACAGCATCATCCACGGCCTGGGCCAGCAGGCCGGCCGGATCGTGATCGAAGCCCGCAGCAAGCCTCAGGCGCTCATCGTCACGGTTGAGGACAACGGTCAGGGGATGGAGAGGAGCAAGCTGGAGGAGGTCCGGGCGAATCTCACGGCAGACCATGTCTCGGGACAGGTGCGAAGCAGCAACCGGCTGTCCGGCATCGGACTGCGCAATGTCGTCGAACGGATGCGCCTCAAGTTCGGACAATCATTCGTCCTGCGCATCGACAGCGAGCCGGGATCCGGCACGAGGATCGAGCTTCATATACCCCGGTTCAAGGAGGGAGTGCATCATGTACAGAGTCATTATGGTGGATGATGATTATCCGGTTCTGGAGCTGTTGTCGGAAGCGATCGACTGGACAGAGCTCGGCTTCGAGCTTACGGGCATGTATGAGAATGGCGCGGTCGCTTATCAGGCAGTGAGCAGCACGCCTCCGGATGTCGTGATCACGGATATCGGCATGCCGAGGATGAACGGCATCGAGCTCCTGCGCGAGCTGAAAGCCGTCAAGGATGATCTGAAGGCCATCATCCTCACCTGCCATGATGATTTTGAATTTGCCAAGCAGGCATTGCAGCTTGGTGTTCATGAGTATATGCTGAAGGAGACGTTTGTTCCGGAGGACCTGCGCGCCTTGCTGACGGAGATGAAGCGCCGCCTGGATGTGGAACGACAGGCGCTCCGGGAGATGGACCGCCTGCAGCGCCTCGCGCATACGAGCAGCATGCTGGTCAAGCAGCGTTTCATCCGACAGCTGCTGCAGCAACCGCTCCTGCATGTCGGTTCCTGGCAGGAGGAAGCGCGGCCGTATGGCATCGCGTTTGACGCCGGTCTCAGCTGCCTGCCGGTCCTTGCCTATGTGGATGACTATCTGTCTGTCAAGAGCCGCTTCATCCAGGAGGATACGCTCCTGTTTGCCGTCAGCAACGTATTCGACGAAGCGCTGTCGGATATCGACAGCCGTGCCGTGCATTTCGTCTATGATGCCAAGCGGTCGTTTGTTCTGATCAATTATCGCCCGACGATCGCCTCCAGCATTTACACGGAAGCGACGGCGATGCTCAGCCGCATGCAGGCCGTGCTGAAACGCACGCTCAAGCTGTCGATGTCCTTCATCATCGGCGAGACCAGCAGATCTCCGCAGGAGCTGCAGGCCAGCCTGCTCAAGCTGTCGTCCGCGGTCTGCCAGAGATTCTATATGAATGCCGGTGGCATCACCGTGCTCGGCGCGGAGACGGAAGGCCGGGACGACCTGTTCTCCTGGTATGATGCGGCGATGAACGAGTTCCGCGAGCTCCTGGTACAGGGAGATACCGCGCGGATTCATGAGGCGATGAAAGGCTGGATGGAGCGGATCCGCCGCAGCCGATGCAGGCCTGAACAGGTGAAGGACTGGGCGCTCAAGCTGCTCCTCGACATGAAGCTGAAGCTGCACGCGCTTGGTTCGTTTCGCGCGGCGAATTCCGCCGATGTCCTGCACAAGGAAGCCGACGGACTCGATACGCTTGCCGAGCTGGAAGCCTGGCTTCTCCGGCATTTCTGCGCGCTGGCGGACCGGATGGTCGAGCTGGTCGGACGCAGCGGCCGCATCGAGATCCAGCAAGCATGCCAATACGTCGAGAGGCATATGGACAAGCGGATCACGCTCGATGAGGTGGCGGCGCATCTGCATCTGAACGCGAGCTATTTCAGCAGGCTGTTTCACAAGGAGAACGGCATGACCTTCATCGAATATGTCACGCACGTGAAGATCAACCGGGCGAAGGAACTGCTTGACCAGACTACGCATTCGATCGGCAAGATCTGCGAGATGCTGGGCTATGACAATCAAAGCTATTTTATCAAGACGTTCAAAAATTATGTCGGCCTCACGCCAAGCGAATATCGCGGTGTGGCGAAGGACAAGGATTGCGCGGCGAGCGCACGCGGTCTGAAGCATCAGGAGCGTACGAGGGAGCGGACGGATGGAGATCGGTGCCTGTGGGGATAAGCGCGGGCAAACTGCGGCGGACCGGTGATGAGCCGCAGCCCTGTCGACTCCCTGCGTGCTTGAAGCGGGCAGGTTGTGGCGGTGTGCAGATGACAGGACAGGGAAGTGGATTCCGTTGAACCAGGGAGATGATGATTACATGCAGGCACTCATGAGGGAGCTTGGCATTCGCAGAGGGTATCGATGCCCATGAAGAGAAGGCATATCAGATTCTCATACCGCGATGAACAACGATACGATGCCAGTTTTCACTCGCATGCGGAACATGAGCTCTACTATTTCCATGAAGGGCAATGCAACTATCTGATCGGCGACCGGATCTATGTCATGCAGCCTGGCGACCTGATCATCATGCACGGCATGACGCTCCATCGTCCGCATGTGAAGGGAGACAAGTATATTCGCACGGTGCTTCATTTTGATCCGGGATACGTGGACAAGCTGTTTCATTTCTCACATCAGCTGAATGTGCTGCAGCCCTTCCAGTCGTTGCGCAATCGCCGCGTGCACCTCACAGGCGAGAGCCGAACGATGTTTGAGGCGCAGCTGCACAAGCTTCATCAGCTGTGGGTCAGCGATGATGCGGTTGATGAAGTCGGCTTCACCGTCGCTTTTATGGAGCTTCTCCTGCAGGTGTATCGCCTGTTCCAACAGGAGCTGGCGACTCCCTCCGACTTCCGGCTGCTCAAGGAGGAGCACACGCAGCGTATCATCGAATATATCGGCAAGCACTATCATGAGGATATCCACCTTGAGGACCTGGAGGAAGCGCTCCACCTGAACCGGTTCTATCTGGCGAAAACGTTCAAGGAAGTGACGGGCACGACGATCTTCCGCTATCTCACGGAGCGCCGGATCAACGAAGCGAAGCTGCTCATCCTGCTGGAGCCGGATCTGTCCATCACGGAAGTGGCGTATCGGGTCGGGTTCAAGCATGCGTCGCATTTCAGCCGAATGTTCAGACAGCTCGTGGCGATGACACCTGACGAATATCGACGGCAATCAAGGCGATACACCAACGAGAGTTAAATGATGCGCGAAAATTCGACATTCACATGGAAGCGCTAACTTTCGGTTGATGGTATGATGAAGGAGCAGCATAGTCAAAGGAGGTTCAGTATGGGAACAGTCAGATTCGGCATCGTAGGAATGGGCAATATGGGGCTCAGCCATGCCCAATATCTGATAACGGGAGAGATCAAGGGGGCAGTTCTGACGGCGATCTGCGATCAGATTCCGGAGCAGGTGGAGCGGGCGGCGAGCGTGTTGGGCGGTGAACTGAAGCGTTTCACCTCGGCGGACGAGCTGTTCGCGTCAGGCGAGATTGACGCCGTTCTGATCGCCACGCCGCATTATGATCATCCGGACCTGGCGATCCGGGCGCTCAAGCAGGGGTTGCATGCGCTCATCGAGAAGCCGGCCGGCGTCTACACGAAGCAGGTTCGACTGATGAATGAAGCGGCCGCAGCCAGCGATCGCAAGTTCGGCATCATGTACAACCAGAGGACCAATCCGATGTACATGAAGCTTCGGGAGTTGATCGCATCCGGAGAGCTCGGGGAGATCAAGCGTTTCAGCTGGATCATCACCGACTGGTACCGCTCCCAGGCTTATTATGATTCGGGAACCTGGCGCGCGACCTGGGCGTTTGAAGGCGGTGGCGTGCTCATCAATCAATGCCCGCACAATCTCGACCTCTTGCCATGGACGCTCGGCATGATGCCGCAACGCATCAGAGGCTTCTGTCATTATGGCAAGCATCGTCAGATCGAGGTTGAGGACGATGTGACCGCATATATGGAGTTTGCCAACGGAGCTACCGGGGTGTTCATCACGTCCGTAGCGGACAGCCCGGGCACCAATCGCTATGAGGTGACGGGGGATAATGGCAAGATCGTCATTGAGCATGGGAAGATGACGTTCTGGCGCAATCGCGTCCCTGAATCGGAGTTCAACAGGACGAACCAGAAGGTGTTCGGCCGTCCCGAAGTATGGGAGTGCGAGATTCCGGTGGCGGCAGGCATCGGCCCGCAGCATCGCGGCATCACACAGAACTTTGTGAACGCGATCCTGCATGACGAACCGCTCATCGCGCCGGGCGAAGAGGGGATCAACGGACTGTCGATTTCCAATGCCATCCATCTGTCCAGCTGGCTCAATGACTGGGTGGAGCTGCCGGTGGATGAGGAGCTGTTCCTGAAGCATCTGCAGGAGAAAATCGAGGTTTCCAGGACGAAGAAGAAGGCCAATGTGCGTCAGCAGACCGTCGGCATCGACGGCAGCTTCTGATGCCAGGCCGATACAGGGAAGCTATTCCAACTACAACGCAACAGCCTGATGAGCTGATGATCTGAAGGAGGAAACAGGCAATGATCCATAAATTCGCCGCGCAGCTGTTCACGCTGCGCAATGAGCTGGAGCAGGATTTCCCCGGAGTGCTGAGGGAGCTGAAGAAGATGGGCTGGCATGCCGTCCAGATATCCGGACTGCGCGGACACACGCCGGAGGTGATCAGCGAGGCGCTGCGCGAAACGGGGCTGGCCGTAGCGGGCATGCATATCTCGCTGGACATGATCAACAATGAGCTGCCGGAGGTGCTCAGACAGGCCGAGATGTTCGGGACCAAGGATCTGGTGGTGCCGTATCTGCCGGAGACACTGCGCAGCGAGACGGGTTACCGGCTCGTGAAGAGCAATCTGAACGAGCTGGCGCGCAAGCTGAAGAAGCTTGGTTATACGCTCAGCTATCACAATCATGACTTCGAATTCGCCACGACGATCGAGGGCAAGGATGCGCTCAGCTTCATCCTCGAGCCTGCAGAAGACAATGACATCCTGGCCGAGATCGATGTTTACTGGGTGAGGAAGACCGGCCGCGATCCGCTGACCTACATCCAGTCGTATGGCGGACGCATGCCGATCATCCATCTGAAGGACATGACGAACGACGAGGAAGAGACCTATGCCGAGATCGGCACCGGCAAGATCGATTTCCTGCCGATCCTGCGCTGGGGCGAAGCGAACGGCGTCAAGTGGTACGCGGTCGAGCAGGATATCTGCAAGCGGTCGCCGCTGGAATCGCTGGCGATCAGCCTGGACAATCTGCGCCGCATGGCGGAGGAGATCGCCAGGGGCTAAACGCTTGAGGAGGAGAGAGGATGTCGAACAGGGACGGAATGAACTATGCGCCGAAGGGCAAGGCCAATCGCGTGGTTGGCCCCGGTGAATTCACCATTGCGGCCATCGGGCTTGATCATGGACACATATACGGGATGTGCAACGGACTTACGGAGGCTGGCGCTGAGCTGAAGTGGGTATACGATCCGGATCCTGCCAAGGTGGAAGCGTTCCTGCGCACCTATCCGCAAGCGAAGGCAGCGCGCTCGGAGCAGGAGGTGCTGCAGGATCCGGAGGTCAAGCTGGTGGCTGGCGCGGCCATCCCGTCGGAACGATGCGCGCTTGGCCTCAGGGTGATGGATCACGGCAAGGATTACTTCACGGACAAGGCGCCGTTCACCACCCTTGAGCAGCTTGAAGCCGCGCGCCGCAAGACAGCTGAGACGGGGCTGAAATATGCTGTCTATTACAGCGAACGGCTGCATGTCGAGAGCGCTGTCTATGCCGGACAGCTCGTGCATGACGGGGCGATCGGCCGCGTGCTGCAGGTGATCGGTCTCGGGCCGCATCGCCTGAATGCGCCGAGCAGGCCGCGGTGGTTCTTCGAGAAGAAGTATTATGGCGGGATCCTGTGCGATATCGGGAGCCATCAGATCGAGCAGTTCCTGTATTACAGCGGGGCGAAGGATGCCACCGTGCTGCACAGCAAGGTCGCCAACTATGCGCATCCGGAATATCCGGAGCTGGAGGATTTCGGCGACGCGACGCTCGTGGCGGACAATGGGGCGACCAATTACTTCCGCGTTGACTGGTTCACGCCGGACGGCCTGAGAACCTGGGGAGACGGGCGGACGATCATCCTCGGCACGAACGGATATATCGAGATTCGCAAGTACATCGATGTCGCGAGGGAAGAAACGTCGGATCACGTGTTCCTCGTCAATGACCAGGGCGAGCAATACATTCACGCCAAGGGGAAGGTCGGTTTTCCGTTCTTCGGAGAGCTGATCCTCGACTGCCTGGAGAGAACGGAGCGGGCCATGACGCAGGAGCACGCCTTCAAGGCGGCGGAGCTGTGCCTGCTCGCGCAGAAGCAGGCGGTGCGCGTGACCGCTGGCGAGCTGTGATGGTCGTCACGCACCTCATGATCTGCTGTGGTATAATGATCGTTGAACCGCTCAGGTCATGAGGAAGGGAATGAATGCATGATGGACCGGACTCCATATGAATTGCTGGGCGGGGATGAGACGCTGCGCAGGCTGGTGGATGCCTTCTACCCGAAGGTGTACGCCGATCCGCGGCTATCCCCGCTTTTTCAGGGCGATATGAAAGTGATCAAGGAGAAGCAGAGGATGTTCCTGACGCAGTTTCTCGGCGGGCCAATGCTGTATTCGGACGCATACGGCCACCCGATGATGCGGGCCAGACATCTGCCGTTCGAGATCACGCCGTCACGCGCCGAAGCCTGGCTTGAATGCATGCGGCAGGCGATGGATGATATTGGTCTTGCGGGCGAGATCCGCGATTATTTCTATGAACGGCTCAGGATGACCGCCTACCATATGGTGAACACCGATGAGCCGCGCGCCCAGGCAGACTGAGTGGATGGCTGGCCGACTGCATGAGTCGACTCGTCTCGTCAGACGATCTCGAAGAACAGGTTGCGTTCCAGCCATCCGCGTATATCTCCGCGGTCGGACGAAGTGCCATAAGCGAGCATCAGCTTGACGAGCGCCGCTTCCATGGACATGTTCGCCAGCGGCGCAACGCCGAAGCGGCTGACCTCGTGGGAAGTGGCATAGCGGTTTCCGCCCGTGTCTTTCACAGGAGCAAGATACAGATCGATATTCCGCTCGCGGCAAGCTTTGCAGAACAGCTCCAGCGAATCTTCTGTTGATGCGAATCGTATCCCGGTGGTACCGGAGTGATACGCTTCGAGAAGGATCGCCTGGAGCTGTTCGTTATTGTCCGGCAGCCGCAGATGGGAATAACGGAATCCCGGGTAAGGCTTGACGCAGAGGATCCTGCCCGAGAAGGAGAGGTCGGCGAGCTTCCCTGTCTGGCGCTTGCGGTAATCCCGAACTTCCTCGATGGTCGGGTTGTACCGGTTCGTCCGCACTTGCAGTCTGCCGCCCAGGATCTCGCCGAATGGCTCATGGTAGATGCTGAGGAATTGGTCGGTGAACGGCTCGGACTGGCGGATTCGCGTCCCCAGATGGACCTGCATGCGTCCTTCATGATTCTCAAATATGACGAAGACGCCAGGCAGCGGGTCGTGCACGATCATCGAGACGCAGGCGGCAAAGTTGCGCAAGCCCTCACTTCGCACATCATCCAGCGGATAGTTGCTGGCGGTCAGCAGGATGGGCACGGGGCTTGCCGCAAAGCGATAGCTCAGGGCGGCGGCGGTATAGGCCAGCGTGTCGGTGCCGTGGGTGATGATGACGCCGTCGTAGCGTGCCGGTTCGGCCTCTTCAATCGCGCGGATCAGCCCTTCCCAATCCTCTGGAAGCATATTCTCGCTGAGCAGCGCAAAAGGCTGAATGGCGGTGAACCTGGCCTGGACGCCGTAATGTTCCTCATGCAAGCGGATCAGCTCATAGCCCGCCGCGGCATGCACATCGATCGTGGCCCCGTTCGTTTGGCTGCCGATGGTTCCTCCTGTGAATACAACAAGGATGTTTTTCATCCCATGAAGTCCTCCGTTTCCTGGTCGAT
>CALGAO010000084.1 GCA_937957685.1 uncultured Paenibacillaceae bacterium | reverse complement strand
CAGAGGCTTGTGCGCAAGCCTCTTTTTCTATATTAGGCCCCATCAGGCCCCAAGCCAAGCTCTGACTTTCTGCCGATGAGAGGTGGTAAGGGTGAACACGCGCTTGCATCGCATGTATGAGTGGGTTACGGCGATCGTATTCGCCATGATTTTCGTGCAGCTGCTGAACTGGTATGTTCTTGTTCCTACCCAGGTCAAGGGCTATTCGATGGAACCGAACTTCAAGGATGGCCAATATGTGATCGTTGACCGGTGGGCATACTGGTTCTCGGAGCCGAGGCGCGGCGATGTGATCGTCTTTCGCGCTCCTTCCGGCGATCTGTACATCAAGCGTGTCATCGCGCTGCCCGGGGAATCTGTCAGAGTGGAAGGGGATCGGGTGTACATAAACGGCCGCGAGCTAAGGGAACATTACATCGAGAATGAGATCCTGAGAAGCCAGGCAAGCGGCAACTATAACATGAGGGACTTTGCAGGCGCGGTTGTCCCTGAGCGGCATGTGTTTGTCATGGGAGATAATCGCTCGCGCAGCATGGACAGCCGCAGTCGCGCGGTCGGCACAGTGCCCTATGAGCAAATCATCGGAAGAGCGGATATGACCGTGTGGCCTATTCACGATTTTCGAATCATCGGACACGGAGAAGTGGAGGTGCTGCCATGACGATTCAATGGTTTCCAGGCCATATGACCAAAGCGCGCAGACAGATCGAGGAGAAGCTGAAGCTGATCGATGTGGTGATCGAGCTGCTCGACGCGAGGATTCCCATGTCCAGCCGCAACCCGATGATCGATGAGATTCTTGCGGGGAAGCGGCGACTCGTCGTATTGAACAAGGTCGATCTCGCGGATCCGGAGATAACCGAAGCCTGGATCCGCTTTTTTGCCGAGGAGAAGGGGCTGGTTGCGCTTCCGGTCGATTCTTCCTCCGGACGCAATGTGCAGTTGATCCTGCCGCGCTGCAGGGAGCTGCTGCAGGACAAGATCGAGGCCCAGCTGCGCAAGGGGATCCAGCCCCGGGCGATCCGGGCGCTGATCGTCGGCATCCCGAACGTGGGCAAATCAACGCTGATCAATCGCCTCGCAGGCAGGAACATCGCCGCGACAGGCGATCGGCCAGGCGTGACGAAGGGGCAGCAGTGGATCAAGGTAGGCAAGGAGATGGAGCTGCTGGATACGCCGGGCATCCTCTGGCCGAAGTTTGAGGATCAGATCGTCGGGCTGCGTCTGGCCGCGACCGGTGCGATCAAGGAGGAGATCCTCCAAGTGGAGGATGTCGCCTTTTTCGCATTGAAGCAACTGATCGCCGATTATCGGTCGGCGCTTGAGGACCGCTACGGACTGGACTGCGGCAATGTCGACCTGGACCATCCGCACGAGGTCGTCGAGATCATGGAGGCGATCGGCCGCAAGCGCGGCTGTCTCATGAGCGGCGGGGCGGTGGACCTGGAGAAGGCATCGCTCGTCATCCTGCGCGATCTGCGCGGCGGCAAGCTGGGCGCGATCAGCCTGGAGCGGCCGTAGGCGCGTTTGTCTCGTCAGCTTCGGGGCAGTGGATCTGGGGAAGGCATCGCCATCATCCTGCAGGCAACAGAGTGGATGAGTGGAACCGACCATCGACGATCGGGCGCGATTGCAGGTTCGATCCGTCTTCCACAGCCTGATCCGGAGTCTTAAGGGAATCTGCATGAGAGGGGAGAACAGGATGAAGGACGATAAATATGAGCATGGGGCTCACCTGAGCTTGAATCGTCTGCAGGACGATGAAAGCGTAGGGCAGACGGACGATCTGCTGCGCTATGAGCAGGAGCTCTGGGAACAAGGATACATACATATCGCCGGATTGGACGAAGCAGGCCGCGGGTGCCTGCTGGGGGATGTGGTGGCTGCAGCCGTCATCCTGCCGAGGGATCTGCGCCTCCACGGCGTGAACGACTCCAAGAAGCTGAGCGCGAAGAAGCGGGAGGAGCTTTATGAGCTGATCATGGACCAGGCTTTGGCTGTAGGCGTCGGACGGGTCGATGCCGCCACGATCGATCGGGTGAACATCAAGCAGGCGTCGCGTCTGGCGATGAAGCTGGCGGTCGAGTCGCTCAAGGTCAGTCCTGATTATCTGCTGATCGACGCGGAGAAGGTGGATGCACCGATCCGGCAGTTGTCCATCATCCATGGCGACGCCCTCAGTCAGTCGATCGCCGCCGCATCGATCGTCGCCAAGGTCACCAGGGACAGGTTGTGTCTGGAATGGGATCTGGCTTATCCCGAATACGGCATTGCCGTGCACAAGGGCTACGGCACCAAGGCCCATCGCGCTGCCGTCCAGGAGTATGGCGCATGTCCCATTCACCGGAGATCTTTCCTGTCCAATATATTGGTCGAGCAACAGCAGTTGTTCTAGGGCTCCAGTCTGGCCATCCAGCCCGGAAGGGTCAAGCTCCTGCCTCTGGACACTGACAGGATGTGAGCGGGCAGGACCGCCCGGAAGCTTCAGGACGACTTCATCAACACATGCTCACAACCGATATTAATAGTAAATACTCCTGGAACGGAAGGAGAGACATCCATGGATATCGGTCAGATGGCCCGGCCGCTCATCGGCGATGCGAGGGCCCAGCCTCAGGACACCAGGGCGTTGGAACTGAGATCCGGTCAGGTCGTGCGCGGCGTGGTTCTGCAGGTGCTGGATGACCAGGAGGCGCTCGTGTCCATCAACGGTACGCCTGTCAAGGCGCGCCTCGAGACGCCTCTTCAGCCAGGACAGGCATCGTGGATGCAGGTGCAGCCGGAATCTTCGGCAGAGGCGGGGCTGGTGCTGAAGATGGTGAGAGCAGGCCCGAGGACGGGCGATGAGGCGATCGCGAGACAGCTGCAGGAGCTGGGTCTGAAAGATACGCCTCTAAACCGCGAGCTGCTCAGGCAAGCGGCCGATATGGGGATCGAGCTGCATGGCAAGGATGCCAGGGCACTGGCCGCCTTCCTGTCGCGTCATGATGCGCCCATCGACAGCGCCAGGTGGATTCAGAGCGCATTGATCGTGTCTCAGCGCGGCCTGCCTCTGACCATGGAGACCGTGAGAAGCGTCGCCGAGGCGGTGTATGGAAGGCCGCTGCCGCAGCAGCTGTCATCGCTGATGACGCAACTGCAGCAGTTGGCGAGTACCGCTCAGTCAGAGCTAAGCGAGGCGGCGAAGCAGTTGATCGGCAAATTGATCGACAGCCTGGGCAACTGGTTGTCCGTCGCTTCCGGCAGGGAGGCTGCCGGCTGGCAGCGGGGACCTGTTGCGGGAAGCGGCCTTGCCGGAAGCGCGCAGCCTGCCGCTGCACAAGCGGATGCCGCCGGTGCGGCGAGCGCCGGAACACGTCCTCCTGCTGCCGGATCCCCTATTGCCGGAGCCTCACCATCGCTCCCGACAGCTGCAACGGGTGAGCAAGGCGAGGCGGCTCACACTGCCTTCAGGCAGTCCTTGCCAGGCGCAGCTGCGCTTGCTGAAGGCGGAAGTCCGCATGGACAACAGCACATGGCACGCTCCGGCGATTCTGCCACGGCCACAACAGGACAACAGGCGGCCGGGGCGCAGCCTTCCATTAGCGAACAAGCCTCCGGTGCACGCACGCCGCAGGCGGCAGCCGCGGTTTCCCGGGCGAACGGGGCGCTGATCCGAAGCCTGCTCCATTTCCTCGGGCTGGGGCATGAGCATCAGCTGCTCAAGACGCTGGTGTTAAAGCAGCCGGGAGCTTCCATGAACCCGGAGGCGGGCCAGCATGTGCCCCAGGGGAGCGCGCAGCCGGGACCGCAGAGCGCAACTTCTGGCGGTCAGCAACCAGCAGTACCGTCATCTTCGCTGCAGCAGGTGCAACCACCTGGCGCACAGAGTGCCTGGATGCCGGGCACACCAACGCCAGGCATGCAACCGGCACAGCAGCCAACACAGCAGCCAGCCGCACCGAATCCTCTGCCGGGATCGCCATTCTTGCCGCCATCGCCAACTTCGGCCGTTGAGCAATTGGGCGCTCAGCCCGCCATGCAACCGGGAGCCCAGGCAGCACAGCAGAGCGGCCTTCTGTTTCCTCAGCCCTCCGGCATGGTGCTGAGCCAGCAGCCGTTGCTCTCATCGGATGGAGCCGCGTCTCAGCCAACGGTTCCTGAGACGATCAAGGGCCTGCTGCTGCAGGCGGCCAATTCCGAGCATCTGCCGCAAGCCGTGCGTGAGACGATCCAGCAAGCCGTACAGTCCATCACCGGCCAGCAGTTGCTGATGTCTGCCGATCGCTCGGCACCGGTGACGTATATTACGATGTTCGTACCGTTCATGAACGAGCAGGGGGAGCATCTGGCCTCCGTTCATATCCAGACCCGGAAAGGACGCCGCGGCGGGCTGGACATGAACAATTGCCATCTGCTGTTTGATCTGCGCATGTCCGCCCTGGGCGAGATGATGATCGATGTCCAGGTCACCGAGCGCATCGTCTCGTTGCAGATTTACAACGATCATCCGCTCATGAAATACCTGGCGGAGGAAGGGAAGCAGGGCCTTCAGCAAGCGCTTGCCGATATGGGCTATCGCTTGTCCATGGTGAAGGTGACTGCCTTGCCGGAACCCGCAGTCGCCGATCCATCCCGTGACAGTTCGGCCGAAGCCCCGCAATCTCCGGTCAGGGAGCTGAGAAAGTATACCGCCGGTTCGACCTACAAAGGAGTGGATCTGCGCATATGAAACGACGGAAGCAGAGGCAGGATCAGCCACTTCAGCGGGAACAGGCGGTAGCGCTTCGCTATGACGAAGACCGGGACGAGGCCCCGGTCGTTGTCGCCAAAGGCAAGGGCATCGTGGCGAAGAAAATCATCGAGGAGGCGAAACGTCACGATGTTCCGGTCCAGCAGGATGCATCGCTCGTCGAGGTGTTGTCCAAGCTGGAGCTGAACCAGCAGATCCCTCCGGAGCTGTATCAACTGGTTGCTGAGGTTCTCAGCTTCGTTTACCGCTCGGACCAGAGGGCCAGGGAATGGGGAACAGGCGATGGGAAGGGTTGATCGTCGCAGGCAGCTGGGGCAGCTTGGGGAGCAGGTGGCCAGCCGTTATCTGATCGCGCAAGGGTATCGCCTGCTGGACCGCAACTGGCGTTGCCGCTTGGGCGAGATCGATCTGGTGGCCGCTCACGCTGATCAGATCATCTTCGTCGAGGTGCGAACGCGCTCCGGCATGCGATTCGGGAGCGGGGCGGAGTCGGTGGACGGGCACAAACAGCTGCGGCTGCGCAGACTCGCGCTTGCTTACTTACGCGAGAAGAGGTTGCCGCCGGATGCGAAGCTGCGGTTCGATGTTGTCTCCATCCGTCTCCTGGAGGACGGGAGATATGAGGTCGATCATATCAAGCATGCGTTCTGAAGCCGCAATGGCTGTCGGAACGGGATCCGACGTCGACACGATCGATGAGATGTGCTTAAAGCCGGAAAACCGGCGCGAAAGAAGGCAGTAAATCGAAAAACTGCTTACGGCCGATATACGCAACATATAAAAAGGGGGCGATCAGCCCCCTTTTTATATTGCTCACATCGCCCCACCATCACCGGAATCGCTTCATCGCTCCGCCGTCTGGCTGCCCGGAGCCCTCGTTCTCCTGACGGTGAAGGACAGGAGGAAAGCGACCACGGCGAAGATCAGGCCAACGGTGAACGAGGCGTGCATGCCTGCGCTGATCGCTTCGGCGGGATCGGGACTCGCCGCGGTCCGATAATATTCCGCCGAGCCGGACGACAGGATGCTCATGAAGAAGGCCACGCCGATCGCCCCGGCAACCTGCTGCAGCGTGTTGAGCAGCGCCGTGCCATGCGGGTAGTCCTGGATCGCCAGCCCATTCATCGCATTGGTCTGCACTGGCATCATGATCAGGGAGATGGCGATCATCATCAGGCAATGGAGCAGGATAATGATACCTGTGCTCGTGGTCAGCGTGATCTGCGTGAAGCAATACATGATGATGACCAGGAGCGCCGTGCCAGGGATGATCATCGCGCGCGGTCCGAACTTGTCGAACAGCTTGCCTGCGATCGGGGAGAACAGGCCGTTCAGAACGCCGCCAGGCAGCAGGACCAGTCCCGAGACGAAGGCGCTGAGCAGGAGCGCGCCTTGCATATAGATCGGCAACAACATGAGCGTGGAGAACATCGTCATCATCACGATGATGATCAGAATGACGGCCAGACTGAACATGGGGTAGCGGAATACGCGAAAGTCCAGCATCGGCTCCCTCGACAGGAACTGCTTGATGATAAACAGCAGCAGCGATATGCCGCCGATCGTAAGGGCGATCATGACTTTCGGCGAACTCCAGCCGCCTCCGTCCGTCTCCCCGACGCTGCTGAATCCGTAGACGATGCCCCCGAACCCGAGAGAGGACAGGATGATGGCGATCAGATCCACCTTTGGCTTCGTCAGCGTGGATACATTTTTCAGAAAAATAAACGCGAAGAGGATCGAAAACACCATAAACGGCAGCACGAGATAGAACAGCCAGCGCCAGCTGAACGCATCCAGGATCAGGCCGCCCAGGGTGGGCCCGACGGCTGGTGCGAACATGATGACCAGCCCGATGCTGCCCATGGCCGCGCCGCGGCTTTCCACCGGGTAGAGCAGCAGGATCGTGTTCATCATGACGGGCAGCATCAATCCCGCGCCGAAGGCCTGGATCAATCGCCCGATGAGGAGCACGGCGAAATCCGGCGCCAGACCGCTGACGAGCGTGCCCAACATGAACAGGACCAGGGCGCCGATGAACATCTGCCGCGTGGTAAACCATTGGACGAGCAATGCCGAGATCGGCACGAGGATGCCCACGATCAACATGTAGCCGGTGGATAGCCAGGTGATCGTCGTATAGGGCACGCCGAGCTCGATGCTGAGCGTCTGGAAGGCCACATTCAGCAACGTTTCATTCAGAATCGAGAAAAATGCGCCAATGACCAGCGAGATCAGAATGGGCAAACGTTTGACACTCGCCGTGTCCCCTCCTTGTACAGATACGGTTTCTCCGCTTATCATCCAGCACCACTCCTTCTTTCTTCAGACTGTTGACATTGCCGCTTGCGACCTGGGCACAGAGCGGACCACGCCCAGAGGTTCCTTGGTGCGAAGAGTTGGCCACTTTCGTTCGGGCAAGTGACCATCCTGCGTCGCCAGGCAGCCAGCATCTGTCACAACAGCCTTTATATATCGGGGAACCAGACCATTATGCAGATTTACAGGAATAGTGTCAAGATGGGAAATGATGATGCCATCGCACAAGTCGTCCGATTATTGCCAGCTGATGCGGTAGCGGACGGTGGCCCCCTCCCGTTTGAAGGACACCTCCATGCTCTTGTCATAGGAAGGCTCGTCCCAGTACGGAGGCAGATCGATCTCGTGCTTGCGCGTAAACTTGCGCATGGCATCCTCCAGCGAATGGGCGGGGATGATGTGATCCTTCTCCACGAAACCGGGAATTTCATTGAACAGCAGGTCAAACCGATATTTGCGCATGGACAAATGCACCCCTTCAGCGATACTACCCGCCATTGTACCAGATGCGGCGTCCGTTTGGAATCAAGCTCCCGGTTCCTCAGGGACCCACCCGCGCCTGAGGCGATAGCGATGCGAGCCTGTTGGATCAGGCTTCCGTTGCCCGGAGCAGGACTGATAGTCAGGTCTCGAGCCAGCCTCGGCGGGCTGGCTCTGGTCCGGGCATGCCTGTCAGCCCGGATGCTATTGTCGCTGATCGAGCGCGCGGTATGAAATCGCCTCCGCGATGTGCGAGACATCGATCAGCTCGCGATCCTCCAGGTCGGCGATGGTCCTGGCGATCTTGAGGATGCGGTCATGCGCGCGAATGCTGAGTCCGAGCGCATCATAATATTCGCGAAGCATATGCTCCGCTTCTCGCGACATGCGGCAGTGCTTGCGCAAGCTTGCGCCGAACAGCTGCTGGTTGGAGACGATCCGCTCATGCCTGAAGCGATGCGCCTGTCGCTCTTCGGCTGCGGCGATCCGTTCACGCATCATCGATGAGGTCAGATGCTCCGCATCGTCTCTCAGTCTGGCATAGTCGAGGTGCGGCACCTCGACATGCAGATCGATGCGGTCGAGCAGCGGTCCGGAGAGGCGGGCCAAGTATTGCTCCTTCTTGTGCGACGGGCAGGTGCAGACGCGTTGCCCTTGCGAGCCGGCATATCCGCAGGGGCAGGGATTCATCGCGGCCACGAGCAGGAAGCGGGTCGGGAAGGTGCTGGCTGCCCGCGCCCTGCCGATGGTGACAACGCCATCCTCGAGCGGTTGGCGAAGCACCTCCAGCGCGGTTCTCGAAAACTCAGGCAGCTCGTCGAGGAACAGCACGCCATGATGGGCCAGGCTCACTTCGCCAGGCTTCGGGATGCCGCCGCCGCCGATCAGCCCGGCCTGGGAGATCGTATGATGCGGCGCGCGGAATGGCCGTTCGGTAATCAGCCTGTCGACGCGCCCCAGCTTGCCCGAGACGCTGTAGATCTTCATCACCTCCAGCGCTTCCTCTTCGCTGAGCGGAGGGAGGATCGACGGCAGCCTGCGGGCGATCATCGTCTTGCCTGACCCGGGCGGTCCCATGAGCAGCAGATGATGCCTGCCGGCGGCGGCGATCATCGCGGCCCGCTTCGCGTGTTGCTGTCCGCGAACATCCCCGTAGTCATACACCTGACCGTGGGGATCAGCGTCGATATGATGGGATGTGTGACGATGATTAATGTGATTAATCATATGGGGATCTTCATCAGCATCTTCCGCAGGCTGACCTGGATGCTTCAGATCTTTCAAGGCTCTGATCGGCCATACGTCGATGCCGCTGATCAACGAGGCTTCGGCCGCGTTGTCCACGGGGAGGATCACCCTTCGGAAGCCGGCTTGCTTCGCCGCCGCGGTCATCGCCAGTACCCCTGGCACCGGCCTGACCTTGCCTTCCAGTGAAAGCTCGCCGATCAGCATCGCTTGCTCGCAGAGCTTGGCCTGGATCTCGCCTGCGGCGATGAGCACACCGGCAGCGATGGCCAGATCGAAGGCCGATCCTTCCTTGCGCAGATCCGCAGGGGCGAGATTGATCGTCACCCTCTCCTGCGGGAAACGGAAGCCGGTGTTCTTGATCGCGGCGCGAATCCGGTCGATCGACTCCCGTACGGCCGAATCCGGCAAGCCGACGAGATGAATCTGCGGCAAGCCATTCGAGATATCCACCTCCACTTCCACCACATAACCGTTGATGCCCTGGATGCAGCAACCATAAACCTGTCCATACATACGAAAAACACCCTTTCATACTGTTGTTGATCGATCATCCCAAACGCAGCAACAGCACAAAGCTGCGCGAACTTCCAACAATCAGCAGAATAAGGTGCTTCCTTCATTCTACCAGTGAATATGCGGTTTCATTCATAATAGATACGACGGCTCGATGAAAAATCCTTCCGATGAACAGAAATTCAGGGATGATTTTCCACGGAAAGGGCAAACTAGGGGTGAGGTGATCAAAGCAATGATCATGGTGCAGAACAAACCGTATTTTTGTCCGAATTGCAGGTCCAACCGGGTGAAGTTCAGCGTCATCTCCAGCACGTCACAGCGTTTCATGAAGGATGCCGTCACCGGCGAGATCCTCAGCGTCGAGGAGCCGCAGACGATCCAGGAGCCAGAGGCAACCGTCCAATGCCAGGTATGCCACTTTATCGGCAATGAGATGCGCTTTATCAAGCAGGCTGAACGGGAACCGAGAACGGCCATGTCGCAGCCGTCCATGCAACCTGCAAGATAGCCGATGCGCCGTCGGTCGGTTCAATCCGCTCCGCCATCTCCAGGCAATTGGCTGCTCATCCGTGCATAACGTATTCTCCCAAAACGCTGAGGAGAATACGTTTTTTCATCTGCGTGACGGATACCGTTCAAGCGACGGGGGGCTTCCTGTTATTTCCTGTGCAATGAGATTATTCGGGCGGATCGCGGATTATTCTACTTTTGCGATCAATATCATGCCAAAAAAACAATAATGGTGTCACAAAAATGTAAACAAACCTTCGCTTTTTCGTGATACAATATATGAGGTCTGTGCTTGTTGCACTATAAATGGATGGTGCATATGGGAAAAGTTACACCGGCCGTATACATAATGGTTAGGCAGCGCCTGACAATCTGTCAAGCGCTCTCATGAATTCTTCTTAACCGAACAGGAGGAGTATGGAGGATGAATATCCACGAGTATCAGGGCAAGGAAATACTGAAGCGTTACGGCGTGAAGGTCCCGGAAGGCAAAGTGGCATTCACCGTTGAGGAAGCGGTTGCCGCCGCGGAAGCGCTGGGCTTGCCCGCTGTCGTCAAGGCGCAGATTCATGCGGGCGGACGCGGCAAGGCAGGCGGTGTCAAGGTCGCCAGGACGATGGACGAGGTGCGCAAGTATGCTTCCGAGATTCTCGGCAAGGTGCTGGTCACCCATCAGACGGGCCCCGAAGGCAAGGAAGTTAAGCGTTTGCTTATCGAGCAGGGCTGCGATATCAAGAAGGAATACTACGTTGGCGTCGTCGTTGACCGCAGCACCGGCCGCGTCGTCATGATGGCATCCGAAGAAGGCGGCACGGAGATCGAAGAGGTAGCGGCCAGAACTCCGGAGAAGATCATCAAGGAAGTGATCGACCCGGCGGTCGGCCTGCAGCCGTTCCAGGCGCGCAAGCTGGCCTACGGCATCAATATTCCGAACGAGCTGGTGAACAAGGCGGTCACCTTTATGATCGGTCTGTACAACGCTTTCGTCGACAAGGACTGCTCGATTGCCGAGATCAATCCGCTCGTCGTAACCGGCGATGGCGAAGTCATGGCGCTCGACGCGAAGCTGAACTTCGACTCCAACGCGCTGTTCCGCCACAAGGACATCCTCGAGCTGCGCGATCTGGACGAGGAAGACGAGAAGGAGATCCAGGCATCCAAGTTCGACCTGAGCTATATCGCGCTGGACGGCAACATCGGCTGCATGGTTAACGGTGCCGGACTTGCCATGGCGACGATGGACATCATCAAATATTACGGCGGAGAGCCGGCCAACTTCCTCGACGTAGGCGGCGGCGCCACGACGGAGAAAGTGACGGAGGCGTTCAAGATCATCCTCTCCGACAAGAACGTGAAGGGCATCTTCGTCAACATCTTCGGCGGCATCATGCGCTGCGATGTGATCGCCAACGGGGTGGTGGAAGCGGCAAGACAGCTCGGTCTGGACAAACCGCTGGTCGTTCGTCTGGAGGGTACCAACGTCGCTCTCGGCAAGAAGATCCTCGAAGAGTCCGGCCTCAATATTGTGCCAGCCGACTCGATGGCAGATGGCGCTCAGAAGATCGTATCTCTCGTAAACTCATAATTAAGGATGTGACCGATAATGAGCATTTTACTGGATCGCAATACGAAGATCATCACGCAGAACATGACTGGCAAGACAGGCATGTTCCATACGAAGAGCTGTCTGGAATACGGCGCGAAGATGGTGGCCGGCACCGCTCCGGGCAAGGGCGGTCAGGTGGTGGACTTCCAGCTGGACAACGGAACGACCGTCTCGGTGCCTGTGTACAACACCGTGAAGGAAGCCAAGGAAGCCACCGGCGCCACGGCATCCGTCATCTATGTGCCTCCGGCGTTCGCCGCTGACTCGATCATGGAAGCGGTCGACGCGGAGCTGGACCTGGTCGTCTGCATCACGGAAGGCATCCCGGTGCTCGACATGGTGAAGGTTAAACGCTTCATGGAAGGCAAGAAGACCCGTCTGATCGGTCCGAACTGCCCGGGCATCACGACGCCTGGCCAATCGAAGATCGGCATCATGCCGGGATATATTCATACGCCGGGCCATGTCGGCGTCGTATCCCGTTCCGGCACGTTGACCTACGAGGCGGTTCACCAGCTGACCGCCCGCGGCATCGGCCAATCGACGGCGGTCGGCATCGGCGGCGACCCGGTCAAGGGCATGGAGTTCATCGATGTGCTCAAGCTCTTTAACGAAGATCCGGACACGTATGCGGTCATCATGATCGGCGAGATCGGCGGCACGGCGGAGGAAGAAGCGGCCGAATGGATCAAGGCCAACATGAAGAAGCCGGTCGTGGGCTTCATCGGCGGTCAGACCGCGCCTCCAGGGAAGCGCATGGGCCATGCCGGCGCGATCATCTCCGGCGGCAAGGGCACAGCAGCCGAGAAGATCAAGGTCATGGAATCCTGCGGCATCCGTGTTGCTCCGACGCCGTCCGAGATGGGAGCCACGCTGGTTGAGGTGTTGAAGGAGCATGGAATCCTGGACAAGTGCATCACGGTGAAATGATGGCAGTCCCGCCCTTTATTTGATCCGAGGGCTCACACAACCGGTTTACAGCATTCGCATGATCTGTTATATTATGGTTAGTCAGTCAATGCCATTAACAATCGAATACATGTTCTGAACAGGTAAGCAACCTTTCATTTCGATGACTCGATCTGGAGGGTTGCTTTTTTGTTTTGGCGCTCCGGTCTCCCGTCCCGCAAGCTTGTTTCTTTGCCTGTACGAAGAACCTTCCGCAAAATTTCGATTATAAAAGAAGGAGAGAGGAAAATTGAAGCGAAAAGATTGGTTGTTCGGTTTGAAGGAAATCTCCGGGTTGGGTTATGAGACGGTCACGACGCTGCTGAAGCATGAACACGAGCTGGGCGACATCACGGCGCTCGAAACAGGCGACCTGATGAAGCTGGGCATCTCGCGGAGCCGTGCGGAGCGGATCAGCAGAAACTTGAGCGAGGAGTTCGTCGCGGAGAGATACGAGAGGTATGCAAAGGCCGGCATTCATGTTATCGTATTCGGAGACGAGGCATATCCACCTCTGCTCAAGGAGATCCCCTATGCGCCCTATGTGCTCTACGTCAAGGGGAACATCAGCCTGCTTCACCATCCTTCGATCGCAGTCGTCGGCACGCGCCGCGCCACGGTGTACGGCAAGCGGGCGACGCGCCGCATCGTCAGCGAGCTATGCGCCCTGGGCTTCGGCATCGTCAGCGGCATGGCGCGGGGCATCGACACGGAGGCGCATCGCGCGAGCCTGGCGGAGCGCGCGCCATCCGTCGCCGTGATCGGCACCGGGCTGGATGTGGTCTATCCGAAGGAGAACGGGGCGCTGATGGAGCAGCTGGCGTCAGAGGGGGCGGTCGTGTCGGAATGGCCGCTGGGAACCAGCGTCCGGAGCGGCATGTTCTACATTCGCAACCGCATCATCTCCGGCCTTGCGCTGGGCACGCTGGTTATAGAGGCGGATATGAACAGCGGCGCGATGATTACGGCGAGATACGCGAACGAACAGAATCGTGAGGTGTTCGCTGTACCGGGCTCGATCTTCGCCGAACAGAGTCGGGGCACCCTTCATCTGATCAGGAGACTGGATGCGAAACTTGCCACGAGCGGGGCCGATATCGCGGCGGAATACGAGTATATATTTCAACGATTGGACCATACCAATTATAAGAAAGAATCTGCTCCTGAACTTACGGACGACGAGCGTCTCGTGCTTTCCTGTCTCGCCGGGAGCGAGGCGACGATCGACGAGCTGCTCGCCAGAACCCATTTACCGTTTGGACATTTGCACACGGTTCTGTTATCTTTAACAATAAAAAAACAGATTCAAAAATGTCCAGGAGCAACTTACGTATGCATACAATGACCTCGGAGGGGAGGAATCGCATTTGGCGGATTCGCTCGTAATCGTAGAATCACCGGCAAAAGCGAAAACGATCAGCAAATATCTTGGAAGCAAATACATCGTGAAAGCTTCGATGGGTCATATTCGGGACCTGCCGAAGAGCCAAACCGGCGTTGAGATCAAAAAGGGCTTCAAGCCGAAATATATAACCATTCGCGGCAAGGGCAATGTCCTGAAGGAGCTGAAGGATGCCAGCAAGAAGGTGAAACATATCTATCTGGCTGCCGACCCTGACCGCGAAGGGGAAGCGATCGCCTGGCATCTGGCGCATTATCTGGAGCTCGATGAGACGGCGAAATGCCGCGTTGTGTTCAATGAAATCACCAAGCAGGCCGTCAAGGACGCCTTCAAGCATCCGCGTCCGATCAACATGGATCTGGTGAATGCGCAGCAAGCTCGCCGCATCCTGGACCGCCTTGTTGGCTACCAGATCAGCCCGCTCCTGTGGAAGAAAGTGAAGAAGGGCTTGTCCGCCGGCCGTGTGCAATCGGTAGCGGTCAAGCTGATCATCGATCGGGAGAACGAGATTCGTTCGTTCGTCCCCGAAGAATATTGGACCATCACGCTCCATGTGGCGCACGATGGCCATGAGTTCGAAGCGAAGTTCTACGGCCGCGGCGGTGAGAAGCTGGAGCTGAAGAGCGAAAGTGAGGTGCAGGAGATCCTGCGCGCCATGGAAGGCGCCATCTTGCGCGTCATCGATGTGAAGGAGAAGGAAAGGCTGCGCAATCCGGCGGCTCCGTTCATCACCAGCTCGCTGCAGCAGGAAGCGGCGCGCAAGCTGAACTTCAGGGCCGCCAAGACGATGCAGGTCGCCCAGCAGCTGTATGAGGGCGTCGATATCGGCAAGGAAGGGACCGTCGGCCTCATCACCTACATGCGTACCGACTCCACCCGCGTCTCACCGGTCGCACAGGAGGAGGCCAGGGAATGGATCGCCGGCAAGTTCGGCCAGCAGTACGTGCCGAGTCAGCCGCGCGTCTACGCGAAGAAAAATGCCAACGCCCAGGATGCGCACGAGGCGATCCGCCCGACATCGGTTCATCGGACGCCGGAGGAGGTCAAGCCGTACCTGAGCCGCGACCAGTACCGCCTGTACAAACTCGTCTGGGACCGTTTCATCGCGAGCCAGATGAGCTCGGCCGTGCTCGATACGATGACCGTGGACATCGCTGCCGGAGATGTCATCTTCCGCGCGGTGGGCTCCAAGGTGAAATTTCCGGGCTTCATGAAGGTCTATGTGGAGGGGACCGATGACGGCAACACGGAGGAGGAGAAATTCCTGCCGCCGCTCAGCAAGGATGACGTGCTGGAGAGACGCCGCATCGAACCGAAGCAGCACTTCACCCAGCCGCCGCCTCGCTATACCGAGGCGAGGCTCGTCCGCACGCTCGAGGAGCTGGGCATCGGCCGTCCGAGCACCTATGCGCCAACGCTCGAGACGATCCAGAAGCGCGGCTATGTCACTCTGGAGGACAAGAAGTTCGTCCCGACCGAGCTCGGGGAGGTCGTCACCCAGCTGATGGAGGAATTCTTCCCGGAGATCCTGAACATCGAGTTCACCGCCGAGATGGAGGACGAACTGGACCGGATCGAGGAAGGGGTGCTCGATTGGGTCAAGGTGCTGGATGATTTCTATCAGACCTTCGAGAAGCGGCTCAAGGTAGCCGAGGAAGAGATGGTGCATGTCGAGGTCCAGGATGAAGTCTCCGGCGAGCTGTGCGACAAATGCGGCCGTCCGCTCGTCTACAAGATGGGACGCTTCGGCAAGTTCCTCGCTTGCTCGGGTTTCCCGGAATGCCGCAACACGAAGCCGATCGTCAAGGATATCGGAGTGGACTGCCCGGGCTGCGGCAAGGGCAAGATCATCGAACGCCGCAGCAAGAAAGGCCGGGTCTTCTATGGATGCACCCGCTATCCGGAGTGTGAATTCGTCTCCTGGGACAAACCGGTCGCGAAGGCCTGCCCGGAATGCGGTTCCTACATGGTGGAGAAGCGGGCGCGCGGCCAGGCGTCGATCGTTTGCCCGAAGTGCGGCCACAAGGAGAAGTGCACCAGCGAGGAAGAGGCGGATGCGCTTCAGGACATGCCAACCTGAATCGATGAAGGGAGATCAAGTGTAACGTGAACAGTTCGGATAAAGTGACGGTGATCGGAGCGGGGCTGGCCGGCTCCGAGGCAGCATGGCAGATCGCGCAGCGCGGTGTGCCGGTCGTGCTCTATGAGATGAGGCCGGTGAAGATGACGCCGGCCCATCATACGGATAAGTTCGCAGAGCTGGTATGCACCAACTCGCTCCGCTCCAACTCGCTGACCAATGCCGTTGGCGTCATCAAGGAAGAGATGCGCATCCTGGATTCGCTCATCATCGGCAGTGCCGATCGCCATGCCGTTCCCGCAGGCGGGGCCCTTGCCGTTGACCGGGAAGGTTTCTCCGGTGCGGTCACCTCCGCGCTCAGGAATCATCCGCTCATCGAGGTGCGCAATGAAGAGGTGACCGACCTGCCGGAAGGCATCACGGTCGTGGCAACCGGTCCGCTCACCTCGCCCGCCCTGTCGGATAAGCTGCGCGAACTGACCGGAAAGCAGTATCTGTATTTCTACGACGCGGCCGCGCCGATCATCGAGAAAGACTCGATCGACATGGACAAGGTGTTCCTGGCTTCCAGGTACGACAAGGGCGACGCCGCCTATCTCAACTGTCCGATGGACGAAGAGCAGTTCGAACGCTTCTATGAGGCGCTGGTGACGGCCGAGACCGCCCAGCTCAAGGATTTCGAGAAGGAAATCTATTTTGAGGGCTGCATGCCGATCGAGGTCATGGCGAAGCGCGGCAAGCAGACGCTGCTGTTCGGTCCGATGAAGCCTGTGGGGCTGAAGGATCCGCGAACCGGCAAGATCCCGCATGCGGTTGTCCAGCTCCGCCAGGACAATGCGGCGGGCACGCTGTATAACATGGTCGGGTTCCAGACTCATCTCAAATGGGGCGAGCAGAAGCGGGTATTCTCGCTCATCCCCGGACTCGAGCGGGCGGAGATCGTCCGCTATGGCGTCATGCATCGCAATACGTTCATCAACTCTCCGCTGCTGCTCGAACCGACCTATCAGCTCAAGGCCCGCCCGAGCCTGTTCTTCGCGGGGCAGATGACCGGCGTGGAAGGCTACGTGGAATCAGCAGCGGCCGGACTTGTCGCCGGGATCAATGCCGCCCGTCTCGCCCGGGGCCTTCAGCCGCTGGTTCCTCCGCGCGAATCGGCGCTTGGCAGCATGGCGCATTACATCACCACCGCTTCGCCGGACAACTTCCAGCCGATGAATGCGAACTTCGGCCTGTTCCCGCCGCTTGAGGTGCGCATACGCGACAAGCAGCGCAGGTACGAGATGCTGGCGGAGCGGGCGCTTGAGGCCGTGCGGGCGTTCAAGGCAAAATTGCATGAATGATGCCTTGTAATGGATAAGTTTGCTGTGATACGATTGATTTTGGTCAGAGCTCGTATGACAGGGCTCGACACTAGCACATGGCGATCAGCCTGAAGGTGGCAGAGAGATGCTGGAACATTTCCTGGATCAATTCCTGCGATACCTGCAAGCCGAACATCATGCTTCCGAGCATACGATCAACCACTATTCCCGCGATATCCGGCAATTTCTGGATTTCATGGAACAGCAGGGGATCCGCGATTACGCCGACGTTAATTATATGCACGTTCGCACTTATCTGGCGGAATTACATGTTCAAGAGTATGCGAGGCGCAGCATTGCCAGAAAATTATCGGCGCTGCGCTCTTTTTATTTGTACATGCTGCGCGAAGGCGCGATCGCCGCGAACCCGTTCGCGCAGGTGCAGACGCCGAAGCTGGACAAGAAGCTGCCGAAGTTCCTCTATCCCGAGGAGATCGAGGCACTGCTCGCAGCTCCCGACTGCTCGACGCCGGAAGGGCTCAGAGACCGTGCCGTGATGGAGACGCTGTATGCGAGCGGCATGCGCGTCAGCGAGCTGGTCGGTCTGAACACGGATTCGATCGACTATGCCAATGGCGTGGCGCTGGTCTTCGGCAAAGGCGCCAAGGAGCGATACGTGCCGCTGGGCGAATACGCGCTGAAGGCGCTCAGGGATTACCTGGAGCGAGCAAGGCCGCTTCTCGCCGTTCATCCCGGCGAGCGGGCGCTGTTCCTGAACAGCAGGGGCGGAAGACTGAGCGATCGCAGCATACGCCGCTTCATCGACAAGTATGTGCTTCAGACCGCGGAGCTGCGCAAGACGAGCCCGCACGTGCTGCGCCACACCTTTGCCACGCATATGCTGGAGGCTGGCGCGGATCTGAGAACGGTGCAGGAATTCCTGGGCCATGCGAATATTTCGACGACGCAGATCTATACCCACGTGACGCGGGATCATCTGCAGTCCGTATACAATCGTGCGCACCCGCGCGCATAAACATTGACTACCGACAGGAGGGACTCCAATGGATATGAGCTTTCATGCGACGACCATATGCGCCATCCGCCACAATGGCAAGGGCGCCATCGCCGGCGACGGACAGGTCACTTTCGGTCAGAACATGATCATGAAACATAAGGCTCGCAAGGTGCGGCGATTGTACCGCGGCAAGGTCGTGGCCGGATTCGCCGGCTCGGTCGCGGATGCCGTCACCCTGTTCGAGAAATTCGAGGGCAAGCTGGAGGAGCATCAGGGCAATCTGCAGCGTGCTGCCGTGGAACTGGCCAAGGAATGGCGGTCCGACCGGGTGCTCAGGAGACTGGAAGCGATGCTTATCGTCATGGACGCCAGCTCGCTGCTTCTCATCTCGGGCAACGGCGAGGTCATCGAGCCGGATGACGACGTGCTGGCGATCGGATCCGGCGGAAGCTTCGCGCTCGCGGCAGCGCGCGCCCTGAAGAAGCACAGCACGCATCTGGAAGCGAAGGATATGGCTTATGAGGCGCTCAAGATCGCCTCGGAAATCTGCGTATACACGAATCAGAATATTATAGTGGAAGAGATCGAGTAACAGACAGGAGGGACCCATACGATGAGCAAGGGTGCTTTAACGCCAAGGCAGATTGTCGCAGAGCTGGACAAATACATCGTGGGACAGAAACAGGCGAAGCGTTCCGTGGCGGTCGCTCTCCGCAACCGGTACCGCAGGAGCCTGCTGGATGAATCGATGCGCGATGAGATCATGCCGAAGAACATCCTGATGATTGGTCCGACGGGCGTCGGCAAGACAGAGATCGCAAGGCGCCTCGCGAAGCTCGTCGGCGCGCCGTTCGTCAAGGTCGAAGCGACCAAGTTCACGGAGATCGGCTATGTCGGCCGGGACGTGGAGTCGATGGTAAGGGATCTGGTGGAAACCGCCATTCGCATGGTGAAGTCGGAGAAGACGGAAGCGTTGAAGGACAAGGCGGAGAAGCTGGCCAATGAGCGCATCGTCTCAATCCTGGTGCCGTCCGGCAAGAGCAACCGTTCGGTCCGCAATCCGCTGGAGATGCTGTTCGGCGGTCAAGCCTCCGATCAGACGGACAAGGACGAGCATCTGCAGCAGGATGTGGCAACGCGCAGGGAAGAGGTGCGCAGCAAGCTGCTCAGGGGCGAGCTGGAGAATCAGCAGATCGAGATTGAGGTCGAGGACAATGCTCCGTCCATGTTCGACATGCTGGCAGGCACGGGCAATGAACAGATGGGGCTGAACATACAGGAGATGTTCGGGAACCTGCTGCCCAAACGGACGAAGAAGCGCAAGCTGCCGATCTCCGAAGCGCGCAAGGTCCTGATCCATGAAGAGGCGCAGAAATTGCTCGACATGGATGAGGTCATCCAGGAATCGATCCGCCTTGCCGAACAATCGGGCATCATCTTCATCGACGAGATCGACAAGATCGCCAACAGCAGCCGCGCCAACGGACCCGATGTGTCCAGGGAAGGCGTGCAGCGCGACATCCTGCCGATCGTCGAAGGCTCTACCGTGATGACCAAGTACGGTCCTGTGAAAACCGACTACATCCTGTTCATCGCAGCCGGAGCTTTCCACAACGCCAAGCCCTCCGATCTGATCCCCGAGCTGCAAGGGCGCTTTCCGATTCGCGTCGAGCTGAATAATCTCAGCATGGAGGACTTTGTGTCGATCCTTACCGAGCCGAAGAATGCGCTGACCAAGCAATACACGGCGCTGCTGGAAACGGAGGGCATCCGGGTCGACTTCTCGCCGGAGGCGATCAAGGAGCTGGCGAAGATCGCGGTCGAGGTGAACTCGAGCACGGACAATATCGGCGCTCGCCGCCTTCACACCCTGCTGGAGAAGCTGCTCGAGGATCTGTCCTTCGAGGCGCCAGAGATTACCCTTGAACGCATCGAGATCACACCGGAATATGTCAGGGAGAAGCTGGCATCGATTGCACAGAATCGCGATTTGAGTCAATATATTCTGTAAGGAACGGAAGCTGCAGTGGAGGATGGAAATGAATCTGTTGACGAAGACACGCAGACTGAATCGATTGTTGCAAAGGGCAGAAGGCCAGCATGTGAATTTCATGGAGATGGCCGAGGTGCTGCGTGATACGATAAATGCCAATGTATATGTCTTGAGCCGCAAGGGGAAGGTGCTGGGCCATGCAGCCGCGGGCTTCCTCGAGTCCGATGAAGCCCGCCAGGTGCTTCTCCTGGAGCGGCGCATCCCGCATGACGTCAATGAGATCCTGCTGAAGATCGAGGAAACGACCTCCGTCGCCGAACTTGCGGGGGGCCTGGAGGAGGAGATCATACGGCTGTTCGAGGACCCGATCCTGATGATCATCCCGATCGTGGGCGGCGGCAATCGCCTGGGCACGCTCATCCTGGCGCGTCAGCATGAGCCGTTCGTGGACGATGATCTGATCCTGGCCGAATATGGCGCGACGATCATCGGCATGGAGATCTTGCGCGAGCGAACGGAAGAGATCGAGGTGGAAGCGCGCAACAAGGCGGCGGTCCAGGTTGCGGTAGGTTCGCTGTCGTTCAGTGAACTGGAAGCGGCCGAGCTGATCTTCGACGAGCTGGAAGGCAAGGAAGGCCTGCTCGTCGCCAGCAAGATCGCCGATCGCGCCGGCATCACCCGTTCGGTCATCGTCAATGCGCTCCGCAAGCTGGAGAGCGCCGGCGTGATCGAGACGAGATCGCTGGGCATGAAAGGCACTTATATCCGAATTCTCAATGATAACCTGATTGGGGAACTGCACCGAGTCAGATGACGATACGATCCATGCGATCAGACTGCCCCGGCTGTCAAGGCCGTCGGGCAGTTTGTCTTTTTTTTGGCGCGACACCGCTCAATAATCGCATGTTTTGCACGATGCTGGATGCGCTGAATGAACCTGCCAGCCAAACGTGAATATGTCGAAGCATTTCTGACATAAATCTTCGGTTTTTTGTTTTTTTCATTGTATTTTTTTGAATGATTTGTCGATTCAAGCAGGAAAAAAGTCATACGTGAAGAATAGATTGAATATCGTGTTCTTTTATCAAGTTCAATCATGCACATTTGGAGAGAGGTGGGATGAAGTTGATTGGCACGCGCGCATTGAATATCCTGGAACGGTCTCTGGATGCTGCAACGCTCAGCCAGAAAGTCATCGTGAACAACATTGCAAATGTGAGCACTCCGAATTTCAAGCGTTCAGAAGTGAAATTTGAGCAGTATCTGCTGGAGGAACTGAATGCGCAGCGCGGCAAGTCGATCGTCGGACGACGCACGGACCCGCGTCATATCCATATCGGGCGATCCTCTGCAACCAATCCGGCAACCGCCAAGGTCGTAACGGACGACAGCACCACGTTCAATCACAACAACAACAATGTCGATATCGATTACGAGATGGCTCTGCTTGCGTGGAATCAATTAAAGTACAATCTGCTCATCGACAGGACAAATGGGTTTTTCAAGAGCATGAGAACAGCAATTGACAACAAGTAAGCATGTTAGCACTGTAGACAGGAGTTGATGGTTGTCCATGTTTAGCAGCTTCAACATAAGCGCATCCGCACTTACCGCGCAGAGGCTCCGGATGGATGTGGTTTCCTCGAATATTGCCAACGCGAATTCAACCCGCGCGCAGTACGTGAACGGACGATGGGTGCCTTATCAGCGCAAGATGGTCGTCATGGAGGCCAAGGCAGCCCGGCCTTCGTTCTCGTCGTTGCTGGAGGACAAGATGCAGGGCTCCGTGGGTCAAGGCGTCAGGGTCACGCAGATCGTGAATGACTCCGAACCGTTCAAGCGCGTGTACAATCCGACGCATCCGGATGCGGATGAAGAAGGCTATGTGCTGATGCCGAACGTCGATCTGCTGAAGGAGCAAGTGGATCTGCTCGACGCAACGCGCGCATATGAAGCGAATGTCACGGCGCTTAACGCTTCCAAGGCGATGTTTCTGAAGGCTCTGGAAATCGGAAGATAGCGCAAAGGATAAACTCACTCTACCAGGTGTTGGGAGGGATCATTAATGATCAATAATATCAGCCTGCAGCAACTTGCATCCAATAAAGTTGTGAACCCGGCTGGCGCAAGCCAGAACGGTGCGGTTGATGTGACGAAATCTTTCGGTCAATTTTTGAATGAGGCGCTGAATGCGGTTCAGGAGCAGAAGAAGATCGCAGATGAGCTGACCCAGCAATTCATCACGGGTCAGATCTCAGATGTTCACAGCGTTACGATCGCCGCCGAGAAGGCTTCCTTGGCATTGGAGCTGACAGTTGCTGTGCGCAATAAGGCAATTGAAGCGTATCAGGAAATCATGCGCATCCAGATCTGATGGATCCAGAATAGCTAAGCGAGATAACTGAATAACGCTGATGAAGATGATGGGGTGACTCCGTGAACGAGAAATTCATTCAGTACCGGAGACGCGCTCTCGAGTACTGGAACAGATTTAGCCGTATTCATAAGATTCTGATCGTCTCCATAGTCGTACTTATGATACTAGCCATAGTTCTGGTTGTTTATAACGCCTCCAAGACGGAATATTCGATCGCTTTCAGGAATTTGGACCAGACTGACGCAGCAGCCATCAAAAACTATTTGGACGAACGAGGAATTCCTTACGAATTCACCCCGGATATGAGTGCGGTTGGAGTGCCGACCAGCATGGTAACTGAGGTAAAAGCAGCCGCTGCCGAACAGAATCTGATCCATAGCGGTTCGATCGGTTTCGGCATTTTTACTGAAAATATCGGGTCGTTCGGCATGACAGACAATCAATTTCAGGTACTCAAGGTAGATGCGCTTGCCGGTGAGATCGAGAAGCTGATATACGAGTACAATGGCGTCACGAAAGTGACCGCACTCGTTCGACTGCCATCGGAAAGTGTATTCATCAACACGGATAGCGAAAAGGAAGCCAGCGTTGCGATTCAGGTGCGTTTCGAGCCAGGATACAGACCGACCCAGAAGCAGATTGACGGCATGTATCGCACCGTCCAGATGACGCTTCCCAATCTTCCTATGGAGAATATCGTCATCGCGGATCCGAATGGCGAGCTGACGCCTTCGTTCTCATCGGATTCCGCAGGAGTGGGCGGCATCTCGTCGGCATTCGATGAACAATTGAAGGTGAAGAAGCAGATCGAGCAAGACATTCGCGCCAACGTGGAGAATCTGCTCAAGCCGATCATGGGTCCGGATTCCGTGGTGGCCAGCGTATTTGCTACGGTGAACTTCGACAAGAAGAACAGCCTGGAACAGCTGGTAACACCGGTGAATACCATCGACCAGCGAGGGATCGAGATCAGCCTGCAGGAAGTACAGAAGACGTTCTCCAGCGAAGGAGCAGGCAACGCTGGCGGCGTCGTTGGCACAGGCAATCAGGACATCGCGAACTACCAGGGTTCCAATGCGTCGGGCGGGACGACGGAGTCGGAGGAAATCGAGCGCATCGTCAACTACGAAGTGAACCGGATTACCAATGAGATTGTCAGAAGCCCTTATGCGATCGTCGACCTGACGATCAACGTCGGAATCGAACCGCCGAATCCGGAGGATCCGGAATCCCTGACGCAGGAGATGCGCAATTCCGTCCAGCAGCTCCTGGTCAACATCGTGAGCGCTGCCCTGGCAAACAGCGGCGTGGAATACACGCAAGAGCAACTGCAGCAGAAGGTGCTCGTGTTCGCTCAGCCGTTCCTTGGCAAATCAAGCATCGCTACTTCAGACGATTCGTCTGTCTTCTCCACTTCCAACGCGTGGTTGTTCGCGCTGGGCGGAGTTGCTGCCGCGCTCCTGCTGGTCGGAGGCTATGTGCTGATCAGGCGGAGAAGGGCAGAAGAGGAAGTAGAAGAGGAACTGCAGCCGGCACCGCCGGTGTTGGAAGAAACGTTGGAACTCGACAACATGTCCAACGAGACGCAAGTTCGCAAACAACTGAATCAGCTGGCGCAGAAGAAGCCGGAAGAGTTCGTCAACCTGCTGCGAACTTGGTTGGTTGAAGAATAGGGGGATACGTATGGCTAAACTACTTCAGCAACACTCCCTGCCGCTGTCCGGTCGTCAGAAAGCTGCGATATTGCTCATCACTTTAGGTCCGGAAACATCAGCTGAGATCTTCAAGCATCTTCGTGAGGAAGAGATTGAGCAGCTGACATTGGAGATTGCGAATGTACGCAAGATCGATGCAGCTGAGAAGGAAATGATCCTGGAGGAGTTTTACCAGATCTGTGTCGCCCAGGAATACCTGACTCAAGGCGGCATCGAATATGCCAAGGAGATCCTGGAGAAAGCGCTTGGTCCCGAGAAGGCGATCGATATTCTCACCAAGCTGACGGCCTCCTTGCAGGTTCGTCCGTTTGACTTTGCGAGGAAAGCGGACCCGTCACAGATCCTGAACTTCATCCAGAACGAGAACAACCAGACGATTGCGCTTGTCCTGTCTTATCTGCAACCGGAGCAGGCTTCGTTCATCCTGTCTGCGCTGCCGCAGGAGAAGCAGGCGGATGTGGCGAAGCGCATCGCCATGATGGATTCCACTTCCCCGGAAGTGGTCAGTCAGGTAGAGCGAGTGCTCGAACAGAAGCTGTCCGCGACAGTCACCCAGGACTACACGTCGGCGGGCGGCATCGAAGCGATCGTACAGATCCTCAACGGTGTCGACCGCGGCACGGAGAGGACGATCCTTGACTCGCTCGAGATTCAGGATCCCGAGCTGGCCGAGGAAATCAAGAAACGGATGTTCGTATTCGAAGATATCGTTACATTGGACAATCGTTCGATCCAGCGCATCATCCGCGACGTGGAGAATGCGGATCTTCAGCTTGCCCTCAAGGTGGCGAGCGAAGAGGTGCGGGAAGCGATCTTCCGCAACATGTCCAAGCGGATGGCCGATACCTTCCGCGAAGAGATGGAATATATGGGTCCCGTGCGGCTGCGTGATGTGGAAGAAGCTCAGACTCGCATCGTAGCCACGATCCGCCGCCTGGAAGAAGCTGGCGAGATCATCATCGCTCGCGGCGGAGGAGATGATATCATTGTCTAATGTCATCAAGTCGTCTCACTATGTTCCGCTGGACAGCAAGAAGCTCATCGATGCGGCAACCCTGAAACCGGTCAGGCGGGCACCTGACGCTGTCAGCTCGTCGCATCAGGCTTCGGACCTGGAGCAGGCGGTCCGCGACAAGCAGGTGGAGGAGCAGGTGACCCGCGCCCTCGATGCAGCGAAGGCTGAAGCCGCAAGGATCATCGAACAGGCGGAAGAGCAGGCGGCCCGGCTCAGGGAGCAGATGGAACAGGAGTTTGCGGCTTGGGAGGCGGCCCGCCGCCAGGAGATGGAGGCTGAACTCGAAAGCTTGCGGCTTGAGGTGCGCGAACAGGCGTATCGCGAGGGTTATGCAAGCGGTGAGCAGGCGGCTGAGGCCAGATGGCGTCAGGATATCGAGGCCGCTGCGCGCGTGTTGCGCGAAGCTGCCGAGATGAAGAGTGAGATCATCGGCGAAGCGGAGCCGTTTCTGCTCCAGCTCAGCGTGCAGATCGCGGAGACGATCATCGGGCGTCAGTTGTCCCTGGAGCCTGAATGGATGCTGGAGATGATCCGCAATGTACTGTCTCGCGAACGAAGAAAAGGGATTGTGACGCTCTGTGTTTCACCGGAGCAATTTCCGTATATCAGGGAAGCCAGGGAAGAGCTGCGCATGGTGCTGGACTCCCAGGCGGAACTGCAGATCGTGCCTGACAGCTCGGTGCGCGGGTATGGTTGCGTCGTGCGGACCGATTTCGGCACGCTCGATGCCCGGATCGACGCGCAACTGTCGGAGATCAAACGGGCGCTTCTTCAGGTCTACGCCGCTGAACAAGGGGTTGAAGAAGGGTGACAGGTGCGCTGAGGGCCGAGAAGTATCTTCACCACATCCGACTGGTGGACCCGGTGCGTCAGAATGGCCGGGTGACGCAGGTCATCGGACTGACGATCGAATCCGAAGGGCCGGTCGCCAGCATCGGCGATGTCTGCCACATCTATCCGGCGCGAGGGGCGAAGCCGATCCTCGCGGAGGTCGTCGGCTTCCGTGACAATCGCGTCATCCTGATGCCGCTTGGCGATCTGCACGCCATCTCGCCGGGCAGCGAGGTGGTCGCCACCGGTCATCCGTTGACCGTCAAGGTCGGACATGAATTGCTCGGCAAGGTGTTGGACGGCCTCGGCCAACCGCTTGACGGCTCGACGCTGCCCATGCGCATGAGCGTGTACTCGACCTATAACAGCCCATCCAACCCCTTGCTTCGCACAAGGGTGAAGGATCCGATCAGCGTCGGCGTGCGGGCGATCGATGGCTTGCTCACCGTCGGCAATGGTCAGCGGCTCGGCATCTTCGCCGGCTCAGGCGTCGGCAAGAGTACCCTGCTTGGCATGATCGCCCGCAATACCTCAGCCGACGTCAACGTGATCGCGCTGATCGGGGAACGCGGGCGCGAAGTGCTTGATTTTATCGAACGGGATCTTGGCCCGGAGGGGCTGGCCCGCTCCATCGTCGTGGTCGCGACATCGGACCAGCCGGCACTGATTCGCATCAAGGGAGCGCTGATCGCCACGTCGATCGCGGAATATTTCCGGGATCTCGGCATGAACGTCATGCTCATGATGGACTCGGTGACCCGGTATGCGATGGCGATGCGCGAGGTGGGACTTGCGGTGGGCGAACCGCCGGCAACGCGCGGCTATCCGCCGTCGGTGTTTGCGAATCTGCCGAAGCTGCTCGAAAGGGCGGGGACATCGCAGAAAGGGTCGATCACCGCTTTTTACACGGTGCTCGTCGACGGCGACGACATGAATGAACCGATCGCCGATACGGTGCGCGGGATATTGGATGGGCACATCGTGCTGGATCGCGGCCTCGCCAGCCGTGGCCATTATCCGGCGATCGATGTTCTTCCCAGCATCAGCCGGGTGATGAACGAGATCGTATCGCCTGAACATATCCGCGCCGCCACCAGACTGAAGAAACTGCTCGCGGTATATCGCAACTCTGAAGATCTGATCAATATCGGTGCATACCAGGCCGGATCGAATGCCGAGATCGACGAGGCGATCCGATATTACGGCACGATCCTTGACTTCCTGCAGCAACGCGTGGACGAGAAAGTCTCATTTGAGGAAGCCAGCGAACAACTGATCAAACTGTTTGGAGATGGTTGAGGATGCGATTCCGTTACAAGCTGCAGAAGATCGTCGATCTGAAGTCCAACCAGAAGGCTCAGGCTGAATGGATGCTGTCGATGGCAATGGCGAAGTTGAAGCTGGAGGAACAGTCGCTGGAAGAGCTTGAGAGGACGCGCCAGTCTCTGGCCGATTCGATGCAGGAAGCAGCGCTTGCCACCGTATCGGCTGCGGAACTGTCGATGCTGCAAACTTATCTGCAACATATCGACATCCTGATCCAGCGAAAGGTGCAGCAGCTCAATCTCGCCAGGCTCGAGGTGGCGGAGCGGAGCGATCAGCTGGTCGCCCGGATGAAGGACGAGAAGATCTGGCATAAGGCAAGGGAACGCAGCCTGAGCGCCTTCAGAGCCGATTACAACCGGAGAGAACAAGCCGTGATGGATGAGATGGCCTCCGTCCGACATGGCAAAACATGAGATGAGCTGGGGGGAAGCGCAAATTGGCTAAAGCAAGTACAGAGCGGACTACATACGGTGCGTTTGAGCGCTTCTTGTATTTCTTCCTGATACCGATGCTGTATTCTTCCGTGCTTGTAAGCATTCTTTTCCTCGTATTCAACAGCGATGTTCGCGAATCCTTTCTCGAATCGTTGAACAAGATTCCGGTCATCAAGGAACTTGTGCCCGATAAGGAAAAGAAAGAAACCGTCGATGTGATCTTGCCTCCTGAAGTGGTGCAGATCCAGAAGGAAGCCAGACAACAAGCGGAAGCGATCCAGGCGGAACTGGCGTCTGCGGTCCAGACCATCAGGCAGAAAGAAGCAGAGATCGAATCGTTGAAGGACACCATCGCCCAACTGGAAGCTCAGTTCTCCGAGAAGAAGCTGAGTGAAGAAGAGTATGAGCAGCAGATCCAGAATCTGGCAAAGATGTATGCAGAGATGACGCCAAGCAAGGCTGCGCCGATCATGGAGGAGCTGCTGCCGAGCGAACAGGTGCTCATCCTGAGCCGCATGTCGCAATCCAGCCGCACCGCCATCCTGCAACGCATGGCGCCGGAGTCCGCGGCCCGGGTGACGAGAGGACTCAAGGATATGGGGACGGCGGAAGATGAGAAGATCGCCGCATTGCAGGAACGCATCAATGAACTGGAAGCCCAGCTCTCCGGTCAGGCCGATACGCTGACGATCGGGCAGCTGGCGGACACTTTCGCTTCGATGGCGCCGGCCAGTGCGGCCACAGTCCTGGTGGAGATGAGCAAGACCAATGAGAGCAAGGTGATCAGCGTGCTGCGCGCGATGGACAGCACCGCCAGATCGGCCGTTCTGTCCGCGATCACCAGCGAGGACAGCTCGACGGCTGCCCGCATCTCGTCGAAGCTGGCAGGATAGCAGCCCTTAAGCAGGGCATCACATCTCCGCACGGGAAAGGAGGTGAAATCATGAATATGATGTTGGATATGACCACGATAGGCATGAGCCGCGATCTGACCACCGCAGGCGCTCCGTTATCCGCCGAGACCGCGGGCAAGGGCGGCGGCATGTTCCAGAGTCTGCTCGCCAGGCTTGTCGGACAGGCGGATGGCGAGACCGGCGCGGGAAGCATGAACTCCGCCATCTCGCTGATGACGAGTGTGATCCCCCTCCTGTCGGCCAGCTCGGACGAAGGGGACCTGATCAACTGGCTGGAGCAATTGCTGCAGCAACTGGAGCAGCTCTCCGAGGTGGATCTTGCGCTCCTGCAGAACCCGGAGATCGCCGCGGCGCTCATGAGCTTCATCGGTCAACCCGATGGCGTCGTGCCTGACGCTGACTCATCCCTGCGGACAGCGGAGCAGGAAACAAGCGCCATCAGAGATCAGCTGAAAAGCGTGATTCGCGAATGGATCGCCAGCATCAGAAGCGGCGATGCCCAGGCGCAGACGGCGGTTGGACAAGCCCAGGCGTTCCGGCAACTGTTCGAATCGCTCAAGCTGAACATCACGCCAGCCGGTCAGACCGAAGGAACGGCGGCGCAGCAAGGCTCATCGTTTCCGTCAGCCCTGACCCCGTCAGTCCCGGCAGCATCGGTGCATCATGGCCTGGAGCCTCAACTGGCGAAGGCGTCGGTAGCTCAACCGCAGGAACAGCCACTCGCCGAAAGCAAGGCTGTTGAGTCTATTTCGACCTTGCAGGCGACCAGCGGTATAACCAGGACCGCACTGTTCCCCAAAGCTGATCTGCTGAGGCCCGAGTTGCTGGAGCTTGCGCTTGGCGACTCTGCTGACACGGTGGCTGTGGAAAGCAAGCCAGGTGAAACCGTGACTCTGCAGACGCAGTTGACCTTGACGCAGGATGCGCTGAAGGCTTCGACAGATGCCTTGCCATTGCGTCAGCCTGTTGCCCAGACCACGCAGGTTCCGGTGGAGCAGTTCGTCCAGCACCTGGAGCGCTTCGCGACAAGGTCGTTCCAGATCACGCAGCATAACGGCTTCGCAGAGGCGAAGATCTCGCTCGTCCCTGAGCATCTGGGACAGGTGGAGATCAAGCTGACGATGCATAACGGTCAACTCACGGCGCAGATCGTGACCGAGACCGCCACGGGACGTGAGGCGCTCGAGCAGCAGTTGGGCGCATTGCGCAACGCGCTGCAGGCGCACGGCATCCAGGTGGAGAGACTGGAGATCACGCAGCAGACCAACGCTGCCAGCACGTTCGCATTCCTGAAGGATCAGGCTCAGCAGCAGTCCGCTCGCCAATTCCAGCAGCAGACAGGCTCCCGTTCCTCCGGTTATGAGGAGGAGTCGATCGACTTCGAGGAGGAGCTTGAGTTGATCGGCGAATACGAGACCTACTACAGCGGGCGCGCATTTCACGCGATGGCTTAAGCCAGGGAGGTGAATCATATGACGACGATATACGGGGGCACCAGCAACACGCCAACCGTCCAACAGGCTGCTGCCAATTCGCAACTCGGCAAGAACTCCATTCTGGACAAGGATGCCTTCCTGCGATTGCTTGTGACCCAGCTCGCCAACCAGGACCCTACCAATCCGATGGAAGACAGGGAGTTCATCGCCCAGATGGCGCAGTTCAGCTCATTGGAGCAGATGAACAACGTGGCCAGCGAGCTGCGCGGACTTCGTCAGCTGTTCAGTCTGTCCACCGATCTGATCGGCAAATCCATCGAATGGCAAGGCAATGACGGCAATCTGACAGGCAAGGTCGATTCCATCCTGCTTCGCAATGGATCGACGGTCATCGTCGTCGGTGACCATGAGGTGAGTCTGGATTCCATCATTCGGGTCTTCCAGGCGTCCGAAGGCGAGGATCCGGCTGACCAATCGCCTGGCGACACCGATGAATCTCCGGGCGGAGACGACGCCGATCAAGACGCAGGGCAGGATCCGTCTCCCGCGGGCGTCGAGGACGGTGGAACGGCATCATGAGCGACAAGATCACGATCAGCCAGCTGTACCAACGCATACCGCCTGGCATTCAGCATCGGCCCGGTCTGCCTGACAAGACATCCACGCCTCGCACTGCAGACTCGTCGCAGTTCGAGAGAATGCTTCGCTCGAACCTGCTCAAGTTCAGCAATCATGCGGAGACGAGACTGGCGCAGCGCGGCATCCGGATGAGCCCGGACAAGCTGGCCAAGCTGGAGGATGCCGTACAACAAGCGGCGGCCAAGGGGGCTCGCGAATCTCTCATCTTGACCGCTGACGCAGCGTTTATCGTGAACATCAAGAATCGCACCGTCGTGACCGCGATCGATCACGCGTCGCTGGATCAGCATGTGTTCACCCAGATAGACAGCGCAGTGATCGTCCAATCATAGCTACCGTAACACGGATACAGGGCTGGCCCGACAAGGAGGCCCTTGGCTGCTGACCGACAGAAGCAGCAATGTCATCAAATCATGATGCATGATACGGAGGGATTCAAATGCTTAGATCTTTGTATTCGGGCGTTTCCGGCATGCGCGGCTTCCAGACGAAGCTCGATGTAATCGGCAACAATATCGCGAACGTCAACACGGCAGGCTTCAAGGCCTCGACCGTCACTTTCAAGGACATGCTCAGCCAGACGATGCAAGGCGTTACCGCACCGGCGGAAGGAAGAGGCGGCGTGAACCCGATGCAGATCGGTCTCGGTGTGACGATCGCAGCGATCAACACCAACCATACCGCAGGCGCCGCGATGACGACGAACAATGTCCTCGACCTGCGCATCGACGGCGATGGCTTCTTCGCGGTCGTCGATGGCGAAGATCAGGAGACTCCTTATCTGACTCGCCTTGGCAACTTCACGCTGGATGCGGAAGGCAAACTCGTCACGCCTGACGGCCTGCTGGTGCTCAGCAGCGAAGGCGAGCCGATCATCATGGAGGACGGATGGACCTCTATCTCCATCTCCCAAACCGGTGAGATCGTAGCGAAGACGGAAGATGGAGAGACCATCAATACGGAGATCTTCATCGGCATCATCAACGTCATCAACCCGGCTGGTCTGGCCAAGATCGGCAACAGCCTGTACGAGATCACGCCTAACGCCGTACCTGAAGCCGAATGGGAGCTGACGACGGCAGCGAACGCCGAGATGGGAACGGGCAAGATCTACTCCGGTCAGCTGGAGATGTCCAATGTCGATCTGACGAACGAGTTCACGGAACTGATCATCGCACAGCGCGGCTTCCAGGCGAACTCGAGGATCATCACGACTTCCGATGAGATCATGCAGGAACTGGTCAATCTGAAGCGATAGGACAGGTTTGAAGTAAGGGGGACCTAAGCCGTCCCCCTAATATGCGGAGGTTGCCGGAATGATAACCGTCACCAGACTTAACGGATCGAAGGTAACGGTGAATGTGCTGTTCATCGAAACCGTCGAACAGACACCGGATACCGTCATTAGCCTGACAACCGGTAACAAGATTGTCGTGCGAGAAACCGCCGATGAAGTCATCGAGAAGACTCGAGCTTATCTGAGCAGTATTGGGATCGTCCAAGCAACCGTCAAGAGCTTAGATACGGAGGGATGATACTTGTTCAAGAACAAAATCGCTAACGTAGTCCTGATCATTCTCATATGCGTCACGCTCCTGGTCGGTGCTGCTATCGTGGTCTGGATGTTCATCTTCAATCAGGACAACCAAACTGACGTAGCCGGTCAAGCGGCCAACCTGGCAGCCAAAACGGAGGTCAGGCCACTGAGCGCGGACGAGATCGTTGCGCTGACGGTGACCTTGGACAGTGTGACGACCAATCTTGCCGATCAGCAACATATCATCAACATCGGCCTGGCATTCCAGGTGGAAAACAAAAAAACCTATGATGAATTCGAGAAGCTCAAGGCCATCCAGATACAGCCCATCGTGTTGAAGCTCTTGCATCAGACGAACCCGGACGAGCTGTTCGCCGAGAACGGTTTTGACAACTTCACAACCAGCCTGATGAACGCGATTAACCCGATTCTCTCATCCGGGAAGATTATACAGATCAATATTACAAGCTTTGTCGTCGACAGATTGTAACGCTGAAGTGAAGGATGTGACATAAATGGTCGATGTGCTCTCGCAAAATGAGATCGACGCCTTGCTTGCAGCGCTGTCATCCGGAGAGATGGATGCCGAGGAGCTGAAAAAGGAAGAATCGCAGAGGAAGATCCGATCTTATGATTTCAAGCGCGCTGTCCGTTTCTCCAAGGATCATATCCGAAGTCTGACACGCATCCACGAGAACTTCGCGCGGTATCTGACGACCTATTTCTCTGCCCAGCTGCGCACATTCGTTCAGATTAATGTTGTCCAGGTCGAGCAGTTGCCTTATGATGAGTTCATTCGCTCGATTCCGAAGATGACGATCCTGAATGTGTTCGAGGCGGAGCCGCTCGAAGGGCGCATGGTGCTTGAGGTCCATCCGAACGTTGCCTTTGCGATGGTCGACCGCATGCTTGGTGGTTCGGGCAATGTGTCAGGGCGAATCAACTCGCTGACGGAGATCGAGACGATCGTGATGGAGCGCATCTTCAGCCGGGCATTCGACAGCCTGCAGGAGGCTTGGAAGACCGTGTTGGACATCAAACCTCGTCTGGACGGCATCGAAACGAATCCGCAGTTCATGCAGATCGTGTCGCCGAACGAGACGATAGCGCTCATCTCCCTGAGCACCAAGATTGGCGATACGACAGGCATGATCAATCTGTGTATCCCTCACGTGGTGATCGAGCCGATCATGCCGAGACTGTCCGTCCATCACTGGTTCGTCTCGCAGAAGAAGTCCCGCGTTGCCGAGGAAGTGGAGATGCTCGAATCGCGCGTCCAGAAAACCGAACTGGATATCGCCGTCGAGCTGGGCCACTCCACGATCTCCGTGCAGGAGTTTCTGCAGATGTCCGTTGGCGATGTGATCAAGCTGGACAAGCGGTTAAATGAAGGACTGCATGTCAAGATAGGCGACAAACTGAAGTTCATCGCCAACCCGGGAACGGTCAATGGGAAGATGGCCGTACAGATTATCGACAAGGCTGAGGAAGAGGAGGATCTAGATGAGTAACAAGGATTATTTGTCCCAGGAAGAAATCGATGCGCTGCTCAAGCGTACTGCGGCAGAGGAAGAACTCCTGCCCGAACCTGCCGGTGCTGCTGCCTCCTCCGATGTGTACGACTACCTCAACGCTTTGGAGCAGGATGCGCTGGGTGAGATCGGCAACATCACCTTCGGCAGTGCTGCCACTGCGCTGTCCACCTTGCTGGGCAAAAAAGTGGACATCACGACGCCAAAGATTTCGGCTATCCTGAAGAACGATCTTGTCAAGGAATTCCCGAAGCCTCACGTGGCGGTGCATGTCAACTACGTGGAGGGCTTCAAGGGCATCAATCTTCTGGTGATCAAGACCAACGATGCGAAGGTGATCGCCGACCTGATGCTGGGCGGCACCGGTCAGGTGGATCCGGATGCGGAGCTGACCGAGATCCATATCAGCGCCGTGCAGGAAGCGATGAATCAGATGATGGGATCCTCGGCCACCTCCATGTCGACGATCTTCAACCGCTTCGTCAACATCTCGCCTCCAGGCATCGACATTATGAATCTGCCGCAGGGTGAGGGAACCAAAAATCTGCCTGAGGAGAATGTCTTCATCAAGGTGTCGTTCCGGTTGACGATCGGCGATCTGATCGATTCGACAATTATGCAATTGCTTCCTGTGGATTTTGCGAAGGAAATGGTGCATTCTTTAATCAGCGGCAGTGTCGACGAACCTGCGGCAACCGCTGAGGCGAGTGCGCCGGCGCGAGAGGAAGCCAGACCGCAGCAGCCGACGCCGCAATCCGTTCCGGAACAGCCAGTGCCGCCTCCGGCCGGTCAGCCTGCATATGATCAACCGCCATATATGCAACCGCCCTATGCGCAGCCGCCATACGATCAGCCGCCGTACGGGCAGCCCTACATGCCGCCGATGCAGCCTGGCTACATGTACCAAGGCTATCAGCCGCCGTATCCGCCGCCTGCGCAGCCTCCGGTCAATCCTGGATCGCAGGGCATCGGGCGAGATCTGAACGTTCAGCCGGTGCAGTATGCGAATCTGAATCCGATGGATACGGCTGCCGCCGGAAACACGAATCTCGACCTGCTGCTGGATATCCCGCTCAAGGTGACGGTTGAGCTTGGACGGACGAGCAAGTTGATCAAGGATATCCTTGAACTGTCCCAGGGCTCGATCATTGAACTGGACAAGCTGGCCGGTGAACCGGTGGACATCCTGGTTAACAACAAATTGATCGCGAAGGGCGAGGTTGTCGTCATCGATGAGAACTTCGGTGTTCGGGTGACAGACATTATCAGTCAACGTGATCGTATCATCAAGCTTCAATAATCATAGGAGGAAGACAGATTATGGGGAACAGAGTACTGGTAGTTGACGATGCTGCATTTATGCGGATGATGATCAAGGACATTCTGACGAAGAATGGTTATGAAGTGGCCGGTGAAGCCAATGACGGCTTGCAGGCGATCGAGAAGTACAAGGAGCTCTCTCCGGATCTCGTGACGATGGACATCACGATGCCGGAGATGGATGGCATCGCCGCGTTGAAGGAGATCAAGAAGATCGACGCCAATGCGAAGGTCATCATGTGCTCGGCGATGGGGCAGCAGGCCATGGTCATCGACGCCATCCAGGCCGGAGCCAAGGACTTCATCGTCAAACCGTTCCAGGCAGACCGGGTTATCGAGGCAATCAAGAAGACTCTGGGCTGATAATCCGCATAACATCGCGTGCAGCTGATATGCTGCACGCAGAGAAAGGATCGGCATAAGTGAGAGAACATTCAGGGAAGGGGCTGGCGGTTGTTGCCATATGCTTCATGTGGCTGATGGCTATGATCAGCCCGCTCGCAACACCGTATGCTCTGATGGACAATGCCGCTCAGGAAGATGAGTTGCCGCTTGGCAGCAATGTGAGCAGTTCTTCTGATTTATTCATCAGTTTGCTCAAATTGATCTTCGTTCTGATCCTGATCATCGCCCTGATCTACCTGCTGGTGAAGTTTATGGCCAGAAGGAATCAGAACCTGTTCGGCAAGCGACCGGTGAAAGTGCTCAGCGGAGTGCAGCTTGCGGCAGGCAAGTCGCTGCAGATTGTGGAGATCGGCGGAACTGTTTATGTGCTGGGAGTCGGAGAAGACGTCCGTTTGATAGACAAGATTACGGACAAGGAAACAGCCAGGGCGATCATGGAACAGTATCAGATTCAGGACTCCGGTGTCATGCCCTCGGTAATCAACAATTGGTTAACGAGGTTAAGGAATCGGGGGAATCATGAGCAAGATCACCTGCCTGGATCTTCGTTTCAGGATCTTCTCCGTGAGAGGCTCGGTCACGTCGAGGGGCAGCAGCAGAAGATCGATGAGCTATTAAGCGATTACGAACACGATGTGAAAGAGCGGTCGAAGCAATGATGAAAAAACATATTCCCTTATGGTTGTCGCTCATTTTCATCATCGGACTTCTCGTGCCGGTGGAGGCATTCGCCAGCGACATCATACCAGGCATCGATCTGGGGAACTCAAGCGATCCGGACAGTGTCTGGAACACCGTGACCATCGTACTCCTGATCACGATCCTGAGCGTGGCGCCAGCCATCCTGATCCTGATGACCTGCTTTACCCGCATCGTCATCGTACTGGGCTTTGTCAGAACAGCGCTTGCTACCCAGCAGATGCCGCCCAACCAGGTATTGATCGGACTTGCCTTGTTCATGACCTTGTTTGTGATGGCTCCAACGATCGTTGAAGTCAATGAGGTAGCCGTTCAGCCTTACCTGCAAGGCGATATCAGTCAGATGGAGGCGCTGGATCAAGCGGCCAAGCCTATCAAGCAGTTTATGATCAAACAGACGCGAGAGAAGGATCTGAAGCTTTTTCTCGATTACTCGGGTGCTGAGAGGCCGGCATCGGTTGATGATGTTCCGCTGACGGCCCTGATTCCCGCCTTTGCGATCAGTGAACTCAAGACAGCGTTCCAGATGGGCTTTATGATCTATATCCCTTTCCTCGTCATCGACATGGTGGTCGCCAGCGTCCTGATGGGTATGGGGATGATGATGTTGCCGCCGGTCATGATCTCCTTGCCATTCAAGATCTTGCTGTTCATTCTGGTAGACGGCTGGCATCTGGTAGTCAAGTCCTTGCTGCTCAGTTTTCATTAGAGATGGCTGCGAACGTCAGATCGTAAAGGGAGGGGAAGCCGATGAACGCCGAATTCATACTGGGAATCGCAGAACAAGCAGTATCCACCATCCTGAAAGTCATCGTGCCTGTTCTTGGAGTAGCGCTTGGCGTAGGGCTCATCGTCAGCATCCTCCAGGCTACCACGCAGATTCAGGAACAGACGCTCAGTTTCATCCCGAAGATACTGGCGGTGTTTCTGAGCCTGCTGTTCTTCGGGCCGTGGATCTTGTCTGTACTGGTCGACTTTGCGTACAGCATACTGAACAATTTACACCTCTACATTGGATGAGGTCGGAGCTATGAGCAGTTTACTCTTGCAGGCATTGCCAGGGTTTCTTCTGGTCTTTTGCCGGATCACTGCCTTTTTCGTGACAGCACCGCTGCTCTCAATGCGAGGCGTTCCTGCTCAATTCAGGATTGGCATCGCATTTTTCATGGCCCTGTTTACCTTTATGTCCCTCGATGTGGAGCTCATGGAGATCGATGCGGCTTATGTTCTGTTGGTCGTGCGAGAGGTCCTGATCGGCATCTTGCTTGGTTTTGTCGCTTATATGTTTTTTACCGTGGTTCAGATATCCGGCTCCTTCGTCGACATGCAGATGGGACTGGGAATCGCGAACGTCATCGATCCGATGACCGGCGCGCAGAGTCCGCTGATCGGCAACTTCAAGTTCATGCTGGCGATCCTGATGTTTCTGGCGCTCGACGGACATCATTATCTGCTGACCGCGATCATGAACAGTTACGATTGGGTGCCGCTGGACAATGCTTTTTTCACCAGAATCTATGAGGGCAGCATCTCGACCTTTCTGCTCAAGACACTGACCACGATGTTCGTCCTTGCGTTTCAGCTGACTGCACCGATGATCGTGGCGTTGTTCCTCGTGGACGTAGGTCTCGGCATGCTCGCCCGTTCTGCGCCACAGTTCAATGTGTTCGTGCTGGGGCTGCCGATCAAGTCCATGATCGGCTTCATCATTCTGTTGGTGATGGTGCCGGGTTTCATGTACCTGTTCCAGCAGCTGTTCAGCCAACTGTTCGACGCGATCGGGCAGATCTTGATTATCATCCAGGGATAGAATGGGGGCGGGGTGACGTAGGAATGCGCGAGTATCCATTGCAGCTCGATCTGCAATTGTTTGCGCAGGAGAAGACAGAGAAAGCAACTCCCCGCAAGAAACGGGAAGCACGCAACAAAGGCCAGGTGGCGAAAAGTTCGGAGCTGCCGGGGGCCTTGATCGTGTTTTTTACCTTTCTCGCTCTGAATACGCTTGGCGGACTGTACGAGGATCGTCTCTATTCCTTGTTTACGGTCACGTTCAATGAATATATGCGCTGGGATGTCACGCTGTCCAACATCAGCGTCATGTTCAGTCAATTGATCGTGCAGGGCATCCTGTTCGTGGTGCCGATCTTCGCGATCGCGATGATCCTGGCCGTACTCGGCAACTACATCCAGTTCGGCTTCCTGTTCACGACCCAGCCGCTCAAGATGAAGCTGAGCAAGCTGAACCCGATCCAGGGCTTCAAGCAGCTCTTCTCGATGCGGTCGCTCGTCAACCTGATCAAGTCCCTCCTCAAGGTGATCATCATCGGATCGGTGGTATGGTCCAACCTATGGGGAGCAAGAGACAAGCTGCTCAGCCTCTCGCTGCTTCCGCTCGAGGACGTGTTTCGCTTCGCGGGCGGGCTGACCACGAAGATCGGGGTTCAGATCGGCGCCGTGCTGGTCGTTCTGGCCATCCTGGATTACATGTACCAGCGCTATGAATACAACAAGCAGCTGCGCATGACGAAGCAGGAGGTCAAGGACGAATTCAAGAAAACCGAGGGCGATCCGCTGGTCAAGGGCCGCATTCGCGAGAAGCAGCGGCGGATGGCCATGATGAGGATGATGCAGGAAGTGCCCAAGGCGGATGTGGTCATCACGAACCCGACGCACTATGCGGTTGCCCTGCAGTATGATGCCACGATCATGGAGGAGCCAAAGGTGATCGCCAAGGGCGTCGATTATGTCGCGCTCAAGATCCGGGAAGTGGCGCAGGCGCATGACATCATCATCATGGAGAATCGTCCGCTGGCAAGAGCGTTGTATGAACGGACGGAGATCGGACAGAGCATTCCGGTCGATCTGTTTCAGGCGGTCGCCGAGGTGCTCGCTTATGTTTACAAGGTCAAAGGCAAACGTTAAACGTCGGATGCTGACTATTCGGACCGGAAGGGGATACGACGAAGGTGAAATTTCGCGATATTGGCATACTGGTAGGCGTCATCTGTATCGTCTTGATGCTGGTCATACCTTTGCCAACCTGGCTTCTGGACATACTCTTTATCTTGAATATTACGATCGCGCTGATCATCCTGCTCGTCGGGATGAATACCCAGGACGCGCTGCAATTTTCCATCTTCCCTTCGCTTCTGCTCATTACGACCCTGTTCCGCCTGGCCCTTAACGTGTCGTCCACGCGTCTCATCCTGTCCCAGGCAGATGCAGGTCAGGTCGTGGAAACCTTTGGCTCCTTTGTGGCGAAAGGGAATCTGGCCGTCGGTTTTGTCGTGTTCCTCATTCTCGTGATCGTCAACTTCATGGTGATCACGAAGGGGTCCGAACGCGTTGCGGAAGTCGGAGCGAGATTTACGCTCGATGCGATGCCGGGCAAGCAGATGAGCATCGATGCCGACCTGAACGCCGGACTCATCAATGAGCAGCAGGCCAAAGAACGGCGGCAGAAGATCGAACGTGAAGCGGATTTTTATGGCGCGATGGACGGTGCCAGCAAGTTCGTCAAAGGGGACGCCATCGCCGGGATCCTCATCACCTTCATCAACCTGATCGGCGGCATCATCATCGGTGTCGTGATGAACGGAGATTCGTTCCCCGAGGCGCTGGATACGTACTCTATCCTGACCATCGGCGACGGCCTCGTCAGCCAGATACCGGCGCTGCTCATCTCGACTGCAGCCGGCCTGATCGTCACGCGCGCCGCTTCCGAGGAGAACATGTCCGCGGACATCGCGAAGCAGATGTTCGCTTATCCGAAGCTGCTGTACATCGTGGCCGGTACCCTGATCATGCTCAGCTTCACGCCGATCGGCTTCCTGACCACCTGGCCGATGGCGGCGCTCCTCGTCTACGCGGCCTGGCGCATGGACAAGACGATGAAGGAGAAGCAGGCGCAGGAGGTGCAGCAGGTCGAGGAGGAGCAGATCGAGGAAGTGCGCAGCCCGGAGAGCGTCGTGAGCCTGCTGACGGTCGATCCGATCGAGTTCGAGTTCGGCTACGGCCTGATCCCGCTGGCGGACGCGCAGCAGGGCGGGGATCTGCTGGATCGGATCATCATGATCAGGCGGCAATTGGCGCTTGAGATCGGCATCCTCGTGCCGGTCATCCGCATTCGCGACAATATTCAACTAAAACCCAATGAATATGTCATTAAAATAAAAGGAAATACGGTGGCTCGTGGTGAATTATTACTTAATCACTATCTGGCGATGAGTCCGGGTTATGATGACGGCACGGTGACAGGCATCGAAACGGTGGAGCCGGCCTTTGGCCTACCGGCACTCTGGGTGGATGAGGCGATGAAGGAAAGGGCGGAGCTGTCCGGATACACCGTCGTGGATCCGCCATCGGTCGTCGCAACCCATCTTACCGAGACCATCAAGAAACATGCGCACGAACTGCTCGGTCGTCAGGAGACGAAGACGCTTGTCGAACATCTCAAGTCGACGAATCCGGCGCTTGTCGAGGAGCTTATCCCGAACGTGCTGTCCATAGGCGATGTTCAGAAGGTGCTGATCCGACTCCTGAAGGAGAAGATCTCTATCCGCGATCTGGTCACCATCTTCGAGGCTCTGGCGGATTACGGAACCTATACGAAGGATCCGGACATCCTCACCGAATATGTAAGGCAAGCGTTGGCAAGACAGATCACGCAACAGTATTCACCAGGCAAGGATTCCATGAAGGTCATCACCATTGGTCCTGTGCTCGAGAGACGCATCTCAGAAGCTGTGCAACAAACCGAACAAGGCACCTACCTGGCGCTTGATCCGATGACTACGCAACAGATCTACCAACGGCTGTCAGATCAAGTGAAGCGAGTGCTTGAAAACGGCTATCAACCGATCATCCTCACTTCGCCGAGCATTCGGATGTACGTGCGGCAGATCGTCGATCGGACGATGCCCGACGTTCCGGTTCTTTCCTATAATGAATTGGAACCAAGCGTTGAAATTCAGAGTGTAGGGGTTGTGAACTTATGAGGGTAAAGCGCTATGTGGTCGATACATTGCCTGACGCGTTGAACAAGATCCGTCAGGAGCTCGGCAAGGATGCGGTGATCCTGAATACCAAACAGGTTAAGGTCGGCGGGATCCTCGGCCTGTTCGGGAAGAAGAAGGTCGAGGTCATCGCGGCGATCGATAACCAGTCCTCGGAGGCGGACAAACATCAGCAAACGGCAGGCGCGGTGGCAACGGCCACGCTGGACAGACCAGCCAGTTCACCGGTGGTCAGCGGCGCGGTGGCTGCGCAGGCTTATCGCAGCGTCAGCCAGCGACCCGCGCCAGCCGAGCCGTCTCCCGATCAGAGCCGACCAGCTCAGACGCCGCCGATCAAGGCTGAGGCAGCTGCTCCAGCCTCCGCGCCGCTAAGCGGTCCGATCTCGCCGGATGAGCAGGCCATCGACCGGTTCAAGCGCGCAGCAGCCCAGACGATCCAGCAGGCTGCGGCCAGACAACCGGCCAGACCTTCCGGCAGCGCGGCAGTGGGAGGCGATCTGGATCCGCGGGAGCTCCTGGAGGAGATCAAGGAGATGAAGGCTCTCGTCGCCAGGCTGACGGATGGGACCGCAACCGCAGCCGGCTCAGCGGCTCGTCCCGATCCTTTCGCCCCGGTGGAGCAGAGGCTGATCGCCCAGGGCGTGCTGCCTTCGGTCGCGGAGGAGCTGAAGCAACGGGCGCTCACCGCAGGCGGAGTGTCGCTGGAACGACTGGACGAAGATGCCGCTCGTTCCCTGATGGGGGAGCAGCTGCAACAGCTGTTTGCCCAAACCCCTGCTTCAGGCATCGCAGCTGACAGCCGCATCATTCAGTTTATCGGCCCAACTGGCGTAGGCAAGACAACGACGATCGCCAAGCTGGCGGCAGAGCAGGTGCTCAGGCGCAACCAGAAGGTCGGATTTATCACCTCCGATACGTATCGGATCGCTGCCATCGATCAACTCAAGACCTACGCGACGATCCTGAACGTTCCGGTGGAGGTCGTGTTCTCGCCGGATGAGATGACCGGAGCGCTGGAGAGGCTCAGCGATCGCAGCCTGATCTTCATGGATACGGCGGGCCGCAACTACCGTGATGCTACCAGCATCGCCTATCTGGACGGGCTCATCAGCAACCACGGAGAGAGCGAGACCTATCTGGTGCTCAGCCTCGTATCGAAATACGAAGACATTCGGGCCATCATCGAGAACTTCAGGCATGTCCGAATCGACAAGGTCCTGTGGACGAAGATGGATGAGACGACGAGCTACGGCTCGATCGTCAATGTGCTGCATGAATATGCCCTACCGCTCTCGTATGTGACGAATGGTCAGAATGTGCCCGATGACATCTCTATCTTGCAGCCGGAGAAGATTGTTCAACATCTGTTAGGAGAAGATGCGAATGGCTGACCAGGCACAAGGTTTGCGCGAACTGGTATCAGGTTATCAGCAATCGAGATCCAGACCGACACGCGTCATCACGGTTACCAGCGGCAAGGGCGGAGTCGGCAAGTCGAACTTCACGTTAAATTTTGCGTTGACCTTGCAAAGCCGTGGGTATAAAGTGTTGGTATTTGACGCCGATATCGGCCTGGCCAATATCGATGTGCTCCTGGGGGAATCACCCAGGTACAATCTCTATCATCTGTTAAAACGGGAAAAAACGATCTGGGACATCATTCATCGCAGTCAACACGGGCTGTTGTTCATTGCCGGAGGATCGGGGTTCAATGATCTGATTCGCCTGAAGGAAGAAGAGCTGGAATATTTCGTGTCAGAAGTCAACAAGCTGAGCGGTCATGTGGATTACATCCTGTTCGATACCGGAGCCGGACTGTCCAAGGAAACGCTCAAGTTCATCGTAGCGGCCGATGAAGCGATTGTCGTTACGACCCCGGAACCAACGTCGATTACCGACGCTTATGCGATCATCAAGATGGTCCACAACATGCAGTACAACGTCAACTTTCGGCTCGTCATCAACCGTGTATCGGAACGCCGTGAAGGCAAGCAGACAGCAGACAAGATCACCATGGTGGCCAAGCAGTTTCTCGACCTTGATATCCCGACATTGGGTTATGTATATGATGACACCCACGTATCCAAGGCGGTCAAGCGTCAGGTGCCATTCTCGCTCGCTTATCCGAACAGCCCGGCCAGCAGGGCGATTCTTGAGCTCGTGGACGGCTATCTGGCAGAGCGGCCAATGTCAGGCGATCGAGGGAGCGGCATCAGATCCTTCCTGTCGAGGATGATCAAGCTGATTCAGTGAACGATTGGCAAGTATGACTTCAGGGAGTGAACGGCGATGACCCGACACAAAGTGCTCGTGGTTGATGATTCTGCCTTTATGCGCAAGCTGATCACCGACATGATCGCAGAAGATCCCGAATTCGAGATCGTCGATACGGCCAGGAATGGCCAGGAGGCGGTCGACAAGACGATTCGTTTGAGGCCGGATGTGATCACGATGGACGTCGAGATGCCGGTCAAGAATGGCATCGACGCGCTTCGCGAGATCATGACCATATGCCCGACGCCGGTCATCATGCTCAGCAGCCTGACAGACGCTGGCAACGAGCTGACGATTCGGGCGCTCGAGATTGGCGCGGTTGATTTCGTGAAGAAGCCATCAGGAAGCATATCCGTTGATTTATATAAAGTCAAGGACCGGCTGATGGAGAAGCTTCGCGTGGCGTTGCAAGCGAAGCTGCAGCCCAGGCAGGAGGTTCAGACCGGGAGCTTGGCCATGCCGATTGCTCCTCCGCTGGTGAAAGCAGAGAGAAGCGGTCAGTTCCGCCATCTGGTGGCGATAGGCACGTCGACAGGGGGACCGAAGGCTCTGCAGCGCGTGCTGCCCGCATTGCCGAAGCATTTTCCTGCACCGATCCTCATCGTTCAGCACATGCCTCCGAACTTTACCAGATCGCTCGCTGGACGACTTGACGTGCTGTCGCAGATCCGCGTGGTGGAAGCGGAGCAGGACATGCCGGTGGAATCCGGCACCGCCTACATCGCGCCAGGCGGCTGGCACATGGGCTTGCACCGCACGCCCGGCCATCAATACCTGATCCGTCTGAGCCAGGATGAACCGCGCAACGGTCACAGGCCATCGGTGGATTACCTGTTCGAGTCCTTGTACGAGCGGACAGAGCTGATGCGGCATCTGGTTCTCATGACGGGGATGGGCGGTGATGGAGCACACGCGATGAAGCATCTTCGCGATTCCGGCGTGCAAACGACGATCGCTGAAGCAGAGGAAACCTGCGTCGTATTCGGCATGCCGAAGGTGGCGATCGAGCTGCAAGCCGCAAGTGATGTGTTGCCGCTCCACGAGATTCCGCGCAAGTTGATTGAGGTAGTTCGTTAAGGCTTTAGCAACAGAAGCTCACCAGGAGGTGTATGGTAATGGAGTCCAATCAGTATTTATCAATGTTTATTGATGAGTCGAAAGAGCATCTGCAAGCATTGAACGACAATTTGCTGGAATTGGAGAACAGCCCGTCGGATCTCGGCATCGTACAGAATATCTTCCGTTCCGCGCATACGCTGAAAGGAATGGCAGCGACGATGGGGTTCGAGGATCTGGCCAACCTGACGCATGAGATGGAGAATGTCCTCGATCTGGTCCGCAATAACAAGCTGAGCATGAACGAGAACATCTTCGACATGTTGTTCAAAAGCCTCGACGCGCTGGATGCGATGGTCAACGATATCGTCGAGGGCGGCAGCGGCAAGCTGGATGTTCAGCACATCGTCGCCGGCCTGAAGGCGATCGTGAGCGGCGACAGCGCCGCACCGGCCAGTTCCGCGGCGAAGCAGGCTTCTTCGGCACCCATTCTGTCTGGCGGTCTGGACCAGTACCAGTTGTCGATCGTGGAGCAATCCCTGCAGTCCGGCTTCCAGGTGTTCGTGATTCGCGTCAGATTGCGTGAGGATTGCGTGCTGAAGGCGGCCAGAGCCTACATGGTCTTCGATGCCCTGGAGCGCAACGGCGAGATCGCCAAGTCCGAGCCTTCGGTGCAGGACATTGAGCAGGAGAAGTTTGACAGGGAGTTCACGGTTTACTACATAACGAAGCTGGATGGCCAATCGGTCGAACATATGATTCAGGATATCTCGGAGATCGACAGCGTCACCCTGCAGCAGATCCACGCAGATGCTCTCGCTCAGATGCGGGACCGTACATCCTACGCCAAGGACAGCCAGCCGGGATCAGACGCGAAACGGGAAGCGGCCCGGACGGCCTCCGGGGCGAACGGACAGGCAGGCGCCCAGGGAGGGAGCCATGCGAAGCAACAGTCCGGAAGCCGCACGATCCGCGTCGATATCGAGCGGCTGGATACGCTGATGAATCTGTTCAGCGAGCTGCTCATCGATCGCGTCAGGCTGGAGCAGCTGGCCAGTGAGCTGCATAAGCAAGAGCTGACGGAGACGGTGGAGCATATGTCCAGGGTCAGCAGCGATCTGCAGAACATCGTCCTGAAGCTGCGCATGATGCCGGTGGAGACGGTGTTTAACCGATTCCCGCGGATGGTGCGCGACCTCGCCAAGTCGTTGAACAAGAAGGTCGAGCTCATCGTGACCGGCGCCGAAACCGAGCTTGACCGCACCGTGATCGACGAGATCAGCGATCCGCTTGTTCACCTGCTGCGCAACGCGCTGGACCATGGGCTGGAGGATACGCCGGGACGCATCGCGGCCGGCAAGCCGGAGACGGGCAACCTATACCTTCGCGCCTATCAGAGCGGCAATCATGTGTTTATCGAGATCGAGGACGACGGACGCGGCATCAATCGGGACAAGGTGCTGAACAAGGCGATCGAACGCGGCATCGTGAAAAGCGAAGATGCGGATCGGCTGTCCGATCATGATGTCTTCCAGCTGTTGTTCGCCTCCGGTTTCAGCACGGCGGAAGTCGTCTCCGACATCTCGGGACGCGGCGTCGGGCTGGACGTGGTGCGCTCGAAGATCGCCTCGCTGGGCGGAGCGGTTTCGGTCGAATCCGTCCTTGGACAGGGGACGAAGTTTACCGTCCAGCTGCCGCTCACCCTGTCGATCATCACCGCGATGCTGATCAGACTTGGCAGCGAGAAATATGCTATCCCGATCAGCTCGATCGTCGAGACGACGCTCATCACGAAGGAGGATATCCGGAACGTGCAGGGCATGTCGATGATCCGCTTCCGCGACAACATCATCCCGCTCGTCAACCTCGCCCAGGTGCTTGAGGTGCCGGATCACTCGCTCGACGACAGCGGCGAGATGAATGTCGTCATCGTTCATAAGGGAGAGAAGCTGGCTGCGCTCCTGACGGATGAATTCATCGGCCAGCAGGAGATCGTGCTGAAGACGCTTGGCGATTATCTGAACAGGCTGTTCGCCATCTCGGGAGCGACGATTCTTGGCGACGGTCAGGTGGCCTTGATCCTGGATACGAATGCGTTGATCAAATAACAGGGAGGTAAGCATCATGGGAGCAGAATTGAAATTGGTCGTATTTTCACTGGGCAATGAAGAGTATGGGGTTGAGGTTGACAAGGTCCAGACGATCGAGCGGATGATGCCGCTCACGCGCGTTCCGAAAACGCCGGTTTTTGTCAAGGGCGTGATCAATCTCCGCGGCGTCGTGGTACCGGTCATCGACCTGAGGGAGCGTTTCGGACTTACAGCTGGCGAGTACACCGACAACACCAGGATCATCATCGTCAGGCAGCAATCGATTGAGGTGGGCATGATCGTCGATTCCGCCAATGACGTGGTGGATGTCGATGAGGATCAGATCGAGGCTCCGCCTGAGGTGGTCGGCGGCATACGCGCCAAGTATCTGCGCGGCATCGCGAAGCTGGAAGACCGGTTGCTCGTCCTCTTCAATCTCCAGGAAGTGTTGAACAAGGATGAGATCATTCAGTTGGAACAGTTGGGAGAGTAAAAGGTGGGGCAATTTCAGATAGCGGACTATCAGATGGATGTGCTGAAGGAGATCGGCAACATCGGCGCCGGCCATGCGGCGACCGCCCTCTCCAAGCTGCTGGACAAGCCGGTTGACATGAAGGTGCCCAGCGCCAGGCTGGTGCCCTTCGATCAGATCACGGAAAGCCTTGGAGGCGAGGAGCAGGTTGTCATCGCCGTATTCCTGCGGGTGACAGGCGAAGTGCCTGGCAATATGTTCTTCATCTTTACCCTGGAATCCTCGAGGAAGCTGCTGAACAGACTAATCGGTATGGACATCGGAGCAGAAGGCTTCACCGAGCTGGAGATGAGCGCCTTGTCCGAGATCGGCAACATCCTGGCCGGTTCTTATCTGACCTCGTTATCTGATTTTATCCATCTGAATCTGCAGCCGACCGTGCCATCCCTCGCGATCGATATGGCTGGTGCCATCCTGAGCTATGGCATGCTCCAGTATGGCCCGATGGGCGATCAGGCCCTGCTCATCGATACGACGTTCATGGAAGGAAACGACGAAGTGGAAGGTTACTTCTTCCTGATCCCGGATCCGGAGTCGATCGAGAGAATATTTCATGCGTTGGGAGTGCCGCCTTTATGATCACCGAAGATATTCCTATAATAAAGGTCGGCATGGCGGATATGAATGCCATACAGGCACCCGGGGTGCTCAAGACGTCAGGACTCGGTTCCTGTATCGGCCTGTCCTTGTATGATCCCGTGAACAAGATCGGGGGATTGGCCCACATCATGCTGCCTTCCTCGGACATCGCCAGAGACCAGTCCTACCACCTGGCGAAGTTTGCCGATACAGCGATCCCGGCCCTGATCGAACAGATGGAGAGGCTTGGAGCGAGGAAGTCCTGCCTGCAGGCGAAGATGGCCGGAGGCGCCCAGATGTTCGTACTGGCCAGCAGCGAGATGATGCGCATCGGTCCGCGCAATATCGAACGTTGCAAGGAGATGCTGAGTGAGTATACGATACCGCTCATCGCGGAGGATACTGGGGGGAATTATGGTCGGACGGTTGAGCTGAACTGTTCGAATGGCGTATTCGTGATCAGAAGCGTACAGAATGGAGTCAAGCAGATATGATCGGCTCTTATGTGTGGAATTTGATCATCGGCGGATTGTCCGGGCTGATGGCATTCGCTCTTGCTTACGTCAATGCCAATACATTCGTCACCTCTCTGGTTCGCGGTATGATCAGCTTCGCTGTGATGTTCCTGCTTACATACCTGTTTCGTTGGCTGCTCGCTTTGATCATCCAGGACACCATGAAAGAAGGAGACAGCGCCGGGGGAGTGCCGACGGGGACGAACATTGACCTGAAGACGCCGGAAGATGATGTCTTGCTGACGGACCTTCTGGGCACACCTCCGCCGCAAGAGATCAACAAGTCAGCTCAAGAGCCAGCGCAGGAAGGGAAGAGACAGACATTTGAGCCTTTCGCGCCGCCTCGCATCAAACGGGTGGAACAGAGCGGTGAGCTGGCTGCCTCGGATCCTGCACTTGCAGCCAAAGCTGTGCGACGATTGACTGAAGATTAAGGATGATTGAGGATTATGAAGAAATCGTCTCTCGCCAATATCGAAATATGGGAACAATGGAAACAGACCCGCTCGCCGGAAGCGAAGAACCGGTTGGTAGAGGCCTATCTGCCATTGGTTGAGTACGTTTCATCGCGGCTGTCGATCGGTTTGCCCAATAATGTTGCCAAGGAAGATCTGGTCAGTTACGGGATCATGGGCTTGATCGACGCGATTGAGAAGTTCGACATGGAACGCGGCCTGCAGTTTGAAACGTATGCGTCCTGGCGGATCAGGGGAGCTATCCTGGATGCGCTGCGCCAGGGCGACTGGGTGCCGCGATCCGTGCGCGAGAAAGCCAAACGCATCGAGGAAGCCTACGGCGTGCTGGAACAGCGACATCTGCGATCCGTGACGGATGAGGAAGTGAGTGAGTACCTGAATGTCACGCCTGAGGAGTTCCGCCAGATGCTTCTGGATGTATCGGTGACGACGATCTTCTCGCTGGAGGATCCGATCAAGGACGAAGAAGCGGAGACGAGGCTGAATACACTGGTCGATGACAAGGCGCTCAAGCCGGAGTCGACCATTCATCGGCAATACCTGAAGGAGATGCTCAGCATGGCGATCGGAAGGCTGACCGACAAGGAGCGTACGGTCGTATCGCTGTTCTACTATGAGGAGCTTTCGCTCAGCGAGATCGCAGAAGTGATGTCTCTGTCGCCTTCGCGCATCTCGCAATTGCATTCCAAGGCATTGCTCAGGCTGAAGGGTGTTCTGAGCAGCAGCAAGTCTCAATTAATGGTTGAGTGATTGGGGGGGAGCAGGATGGCCAATGAAAATCCATCAGGCATTCATGCGATTGCGGTTACGATATCGGAAGACAAGCTTTCGGCTTACATGTCGTATCTGTCCAGCGAGGTGAACGAACCGTTCACCTTGGAACAGCTTCGTCATGTTCTCCAGGTGCACGGTGTCAAATATGGCGTGATGGAGCAAGAGTTGATGAAATTCGCCGCTGATCCTCGCCAATATGCCACTCGGCCCTTGCTGATCGCCCAGGGCCAAGCTCCTCAGCCTGGCAAGAACGGCTACATTCACTTCTTGTACCAGCCGGATCATGAATCGCCCAGACCGCAGGTTCTGGACAATGGCAAAGTCGATTTCCGGGAGATCAATCGAATCAGCAATGTCAAAAAAGGTCAAGTCATCGCAGAACGCATCCCGGCACAGGAAGGTCAGCCGGGTATTGCTGTTACTGGAGATCCGCTGCCGGCACCCAAGGTCAGGGAAGCGATCTGGAAGATGGGCAAGAACGTGGTGCTGGATGATGAGAAGCTGCGGATGTATGCCGTGATCGACGGCATGGTCACCTTCACCGACAAGGACAAGGTGAACGTGTTCCCGGTATTTGAGGTCAATGGCGATGTCGATTATCGCACCGGCAACATCCACTTCGTCGGCAACGTGGTCGTTCGGGGCAACGTCATGACCGGCTTCGTGGTCAGGGCCGAAGGCGACATCCGCATCACCGGAAGCGTGGAAGCGGCAGAGGTTACGGCTTCGGGATCGATCGACATTATGGAAGGCATCGTCGGCCGGGGCAAAGGCATCGTCAAGGCCGGGAAATCGGTCAAGTGCTCATTTATCCTCGATGGCAACGTGGAGGCCGGGGAAAACGTGGTCGTCGGACAGAGCATCATGCATTCCAACGTGCGCGCCAGCAAGAGCGTGATCTGCGCAGGCGCGAAAGGCCTGATCGTCGGAGGCTCCGTGCAGGCGGGGGAATCCATCGTCGCCAGAACGGTCGGCAATATGACCCATACGCCGACCTCACTGGAGGTAGGCGTACTGCCCAAGGAGCGCAACGAATTGGCGGAACTGAGCAAGGAGCTGAAAGCGATCAAGGACAACCTGACCAAAACGGAAAGCGCGCTCAAGATTCTGGAACCGCTAGCAAAGGCCAATCAGCTGTCGCCTGACAGAAAGGTCATGCTGGACAAGTTCCGTCTGACCAAGCAGCAGCTTCAGGCCAGGGAAGCGGAGATCGTCGAACGCATCGAGGAACTTGAAGACATCTTCGAGATGGTGGAGCAGGCCAAAGTGGAAGTGAAAGGCTCGATCTATGGGGGTTCGCGCATCGTCATCGGGCGCTTCACCAGATTTATCAAGGACACTCTCAATCAGGTCGTGTTCCGTTATGAGAATGGCGAGATTACCATGCAGCCGATGCTCTGATGGAAAGAGGGAGATACGATGACGCTGAGAGCAATTGAGATGCAGATCGCGCTGCCGCGTACGACGGAAGCAGCCCATGTTCAGAATCAGTTGTCCCAGAAGCCGATCCTGGACCAGTCCATGCTGGCCCAGGAAAACCTGAAGCAGGCGGAGCAACAGCAGAAACGCGCCAATGAAGTGGACAAGGCTTCGACGATGCTGATCAAGGAAGACGATGCCAGGCGCGAGCAGGAGAGCAAGCGCCGACAAGGCGGGGCCCGCAAGGCGCAAGGCAAGCAGGCTTCTGACGTAACAGGCGCGAAGTTGCCCGATCATCCTTACAAAGGGCGGCATATTGATCTGACATTATAGATCGGGAGGTGCCCCGATGAGTGGGTGGCATATCGTCGCTCTGCTCGGCTGTGTGATCATCGTATATGCCTGGATATTCAGGAAGAAGCCGGATGGGCAGGATCCTTCGGCGATGATGGCCGAGGTGGAGGAGATCCTGGATCAATTCGTGGCGGAGATCACCGAGCGCAATGACAGGCTGATCGATCAGCTCGCCAGACTGAAGCAGGAGCACGCAGAAGAGCGCAAGGGCTGGATGGCGCGGCTGGAGCAGCTGGAGAGCAGGATCGCCGAGCTGGAGCAACGGGCGATATCCGCACCCGGCAAGCCATCTGACGCCGGGGAGCATGCCCCGGACACGATCCATCAGCGGTACAGGGAGCTCATCGAGCTGAAGCGCCGCGGACTGACGGAGGATCAGATCGTGAAGCAGACGGGCATGAACCACGGCGAGGTCAAGTTCATCCTCCAGTTGGCGTCACGGGAGGAGAAACGTCGATGAACAGAAAATCCATCTACTGGATCGGACTGGGAAGCGGCCTGATCATCGGCGCGATGCTCGTTCAGCTTTTGTCGCTGGGCGCGGAAGAGCCGGCGATGGACCTGCCCGCAATCGAGGAAGCCGCCGCCCGGCACGGGTATCGGCTGGTCAGGGATGATGAGAGCGCGTGGATCGTGGAAGAGAAGATCGTTCGTTCATTCTATATCCCTAAGGGCATGTCCGATGAGGCCGTTGCCGATTGGCTGGCAGCTTCGGGGCTCATCGACAGTCGGGAAGATTTCCTGGCTGAACTTGCCTTAAGGCCTGAGCCGTCGATCCTTCCCGGCTATTATGAATTTGCGGAACCGGTCGGTCTGGCTGAACTGGTCGAGCAGCTCACAACCCGGAGCTCGGAAGGATAGAGCGGCGATGAATTTGTTGCATATGAGTTGATGATTATGGTATATTAATTGACGGTGTTGAGAACACACGCCTTGTGAATCCGTCCAGCGGTGCTTCCCGCAGGAAGTTCTGGACGGAGATGACACAGGCGGAGGGCTGCACATAAAACCATTTTACAAGGAGGTGTGTGAGGATGGCAGTTATTTCCATGAAGCAGCTGCTGGAGGCTGGTGTGCATTTCGGACACCAAACCCGCCGCTGGAATCCGAAAATGGAAAAGTACATCTTCACCGAACGAAACGGGATCTATATCATCGATCTCCAGAAGACAGTCAAGAAAGTGGAAGAAGCCTACAACTTCGTAAAGTCTGTAGCAGAGACAGGCGGTACGATCCTGTTCGTGGGCACCAAGAAACAAGCGCAAGATTCGGTTAAGGAAGAAGCCGAACGCTGCGGCATGTACTGGATCAACCAACGCTGGCTCGGCGGCACGCTGACCAACTTCCAGACGATCCAGAAGCGCATCGCCCGCCTGCATGAACTGGAAAGAATGCAAGAGGACGGCACGTTCGATCTTCTGCCGAAGAAGGAAGTCATCATCCTGCGCAAGGAGCAGGAGCGTCTGGAGAAGTTCCTCGGCGGCATCAAGCACATGAAGCAATTGCCGGATGCGCTGTTCGTCATCGATCCGCGCAAGGAGCGCATTGCTGTCGCTGAAGCCCGCAAGCTGGGCATCCCGATCGTCGGTATCGTGGACACGAACTGCGATCCGGATGAGATCGACTATGTCATCCCGGGTAACGACGACGCGATCCGTGCGGTGAAGTTGCTCACGTCGAAGATGGCGGATGCCGTGATCGAAGCTCGTCAGGGCGAAGAAACGACCGCTTGAGAGACTTGTCTGACTAATTCATAAGCAGGCACATGAAAGGGTGGTTTGAAGGTTCATACCTATCACCGCCCTTTTTTTGGCGGGTGTGACGGCATGAGGAGTCGCGGTTCGTCCATCTGCGTATGTATACTGAACAGGATCTAACTATAAGGAGGCTGTATACGATGGCAGTTACTGCAGCTCAGGTGAAAGAGCTACGTGAGAAAACAGGAGCTGGAATGCTCGATTGCAAGAAGGCGCTGGAGGAAGCAGGCGGCGATATGACCAGAGCGGCGGAGATTCTCCGCGAGAAGGGCTTGGCTGCTGCAGCCAGCAAGGCGGGCCGCGCCGCAACAGAAGGCCTGGTGGAATCGTATATCCACGGTGAGGGCAGGATCGGCGTGCTGGTCGAAGTCAACTGCGAGACCGACTTCGTGGCCAAGACGGATAACTTCAGAAGATTCGTGCGCGACATCGCGATGCAGATCGCCGCTGCCGCTCCGAAATATGTGAACAAGGAAGATGTGCCGGAGGAAGAGCTGAACAAGGAACGCGAGATCCTGCGCGCACAAGCGTTGAACGAAGGCAAGCCGGAGAAGATCGTCGACAAGATGGTCGAAGGGCGCCTCGCCAAATATTACAGCGAAGTTTGCCTGATGGAACAGCAGTTCATCAAGGATCCGGATCAGACGGTTGCGCAGCTGCTGAACTCGATGATCGCGCAGATCGGCGAGAACATCTCGATCCGTCGCTTCGTTCGCTTCGAGCTGGGTGAAGGCCTGGAGAAGAAGCAGGACAATTTCGTGGAAGAAGTTATGGCACAAGTGAATAAATAAGCTTGTCTGAGAATGGAACACCCATGTGTTCCTTTCTTTATAAAGGAAGCAATCCAACATGAGCGGTGTGAAACCTTCGAGAACGTCAAGCGTCTAGAGAAACGGAGGTATATACGGAAGTGGGTCAGAAACCTGTCTACAAGAGAGTGGTCTTGAAACTGAGCGGCGAAGCCCTGTCCGGACAACAGGGATACGGGATCGAGGCGCAGGTGATCTCCTCGATAGCCGAGCAGATCAAAGAGGTTGTGGAGCTGAATGTGGAAGTGGCGGTCGTCGTGGGCGGCGGCAACATCTGGCGCGGCATCGCGGGCAGCGAGAAGGGAATCGATCGCGCCACCGCGGACTACATGGGCATGCTGGCGACGGTGATGAACTCGCTGGCTTTGCAGGACGCGCTTGAGAAGATCGGCGTGCCGACCAGAGTTCAGACATCGATCGCCATGCAGCAGATCGCCGAGCCATACATCCGACGCCGGGCGATTCGCCACCTGGAGAAGGGCCGGGTCGTTATCTTCGCCAGCGGCACGGGCAATCCGTACTTCTCAACGGACACGACCGCGGCGCTCCGCGCGGCCGAGATCGAAGCGGAAGTCATCCTGATGGCGAAGAACAAGGTGGATGGCGTCTACTCAGCGGATCCATTCAAGTATGAAAATGCGGAGAAATACGAGGAACTCACCTATCTCGATGTTCTGAACAAGGGACTGGGCGTGATGGACTCGACGGCATCCTCGCTCTGCATGGATAACAATATCCCGCTCATCGTGTTCTCCATCACGGAGAAAGGCAATATTCGAAGGGCGGTTCTGGGTGAAAAAATCGGAACGATCGTAAAGGGGAGTGTTGACTAATGCCACAAACCGTTTTGCAGAATGCAAAGGATCGCATGGAAAAAGCTGTCGCTGCGCTCAAAAAGGAATTGTCCTCCCTGCGCGCGGGACGCGCAACGCCGGCGCTGCTCGACCGCATCCAGGCGGATTATTACGGTAGCCCGACTCCGATCAATCAAATGGCAAGCATCACCACACCTGATCCAAGAACGCTCTTGATCCAGCCATGGGACAGGAGCGCGATCAACGAGATCGAGAAGGCGATCATGAAGTCGGATCTGGGACTGACGCCGGCTAACGACGGCCAGGTCATCCGCATCGTGATTCCGCAGCTTACGGAAGAGCGCCGCAACGAGCTGGTCAAGCTGACCAGGAAATACGGCGAAGAGTCCAAGGTTGCGGTGCGCAACATTCGCCGCGATGCCAACGACGAGATCAAGAAGCTGGAGAAGGGCACGATATCCGAGGACGAATCGCGCAGATATCAGGATGAGATCCAGAAGATGACCGACAAATACATCGCAGAAATCGACAAGGTGCTGGCGGCCAAAGAGAAGGAGATCATGGAGATCTAGAAACGGCTTCCTGGACCTCTTGAGGAGCCATATCACGCACGACAGCAACCTAGGTGGGGGAAGGATCAATGCTCGATTGGATCAAAAAAAGCCATTCAGGCGAAGTTCAACAAACATCCGTGTCTCCCGACAATATTCCCAGGCATGTGGCCATCATCATGGATGGCAACGGAAGATGGGCGAAGCAGCGCGGATTGCCCAGGGTTGCCGGTCACCATTCCGGCATGAAAACGGTGAAGAACATCACCCTTGCTGCCAACGAGCTTGGTATACGCATCCTGACCATGTATGCTTTCTCGACGGAGAACTGGAAGCGTCCGAAGGATGAGGTCGACTACCTCATGCGTCTGCCGCAGGAGTTTCTGTCGCTGGAACTGGATGAGCTGATCGCCAACAACGTTCAGGTGCGCATGATGGGCTGGCGCGATGACCTGCCGCCGCATACGCTCCAGGCGGTCGAGACCGCGGTGGAGAAAACCAGGCACAACACCGGACTCGTCCTTAACTTCGCACTGAATTACGGCAGCCGACGGGAGATCATCGAGGCGGTGAGACAACTGGCCGCCGAGGTGCGGGATGGCCATCTTCGCGCCGAGGACATCGATGATGCGGTCCTGTCCGGGCGCCTTCTCTCGAGCGATCTGCCTGATCCCGATCTCCTGATCAGGACGAGCGGCGAGATTCGCATCAGCAACTTCATGCTGTGGCAATGCGCTTATACGGAATTTGTCTTCACAGATGTCTATTGGCCTGCATTTACCAAGGAACATTTCTACGAGGCTATCAGGACCTATCAACAACGGGTCCGCAGATACGGCGGACTGATGACGTAGCCGGCGCGGCTCAAGTCATGACGGTTAGCCGGACGAGCTTCTGTTACCTCTCATAAAATGGGGGATATCGTTTGAAACAGAGAATCATTACCGGCGTCGCTGCCGCAGCTCTATTCATCGGCTTGCTGTATTGGGGCGGTTACGCGTACGGGCTGTTGATCGCACTGATGGCGGTGGTCGGCTTTCATGAATACGCCAGATTGAACCATATTGCCGGCCCTGGCAGCGGACGCTTCGTCGGTTATCTGGCTGTGCTGGGCATCGTCATTCCATTCGAGCTGATGATCCCGAACTTTCCTGTCACCCATGAGCAATTTCTGTGGTGTACCATGCTGATCTTGCTTACGCTCACGGTCTTCGCGAAGGACAGAACCAATCTGCGTCAGGCTGCGATCGTGCTGACCGGCGTCGTATACATAGGTTACGGCTTCCACTATATGATCGTAACCCGCTTGATGCCAGAGGATGGTCTCCTCTGGTCATTGTTCATATTCGGATGCATCTGGTTGACCGATTCCGGCGCCTATTTCTCCGGGATGCTGTTCGGCCGCCATCATCTGGCGCCGCAGATCAGCCCGAAGAAAACCGTGGAAGGCGCTATCGGCGGCGTTCTCGTCGCCTTGCTGTTCGCCGCGATCTTCGCCTTGCTCACTCCGGAGTGGATCAGCCTGGGACGCGCGCTGGCGCTGGCTGCTGTGATCGCCGTGGTGGGTCAGATCGGAGATCTGATCCAGAGCGCATACAAGCGCATGCAGGGTGTGAAGGATTCCGGCTCGATCCTGCCGGGGCATGGTGGCATTCTTGACCGTACGGACAGCTGGCTGGTGGTCTTCCCGGCGATTCATCTGCTGGGATTGCTGTAAGCCGCTCTTCACGACTGGGGAGGACAAGCATGATGAAACGTATCGCGATATTGGGATCGACCGGTTCGATCGGCACGCAGACGCTGGATGTCATCGCCAATCACCCGGACCGTTTCGAGGTCGTGGGGCTGGCAGCCGGCTGGAATACCGGCTTGATCCTCGAACAGATCCGCAGGTTTCGGCCGCGCATCGTATCCGTTGCCGATGAGGCAGCGGCGAGAGAGCTGAAGGACCAGGCTGGCGCCGAGGTTCAGATCGTGCATGGCGATGAGGGACTCATCCAGGTGGCGGCCCATTCCGGAGCGGATATGCTCGTGACGGCCATCGTCGGCAGCCGGGGACTGGCTCCCACGCTGGCCGCGATCGAAGCAGGGGTGGCGATCGGGCTGGCCAACAAGGAAACCCTGGTCAGCGCCGGCCATCTCATCATGGACGCGGCCAGGCGATGCGGCGTGCCGATCATACCGATCGACAGCGAGCATTCGGCGATCTTCCAATGCCTGAACGGGGAGGATCGCGGGCAGGTGAGCAGGATCATCCTGACCGCATCCGGCGGCTCCTTCCGCGACAAGCAGCGCAGCGAGCTGGCGAACGTGACGGTGGAGGAGGCGCTGCGCCACCCGAACTGGTCGATGGGCGCGAAGATTACGATCGACTCCGCCACGATGGTGAACAAGGGGTTGGAGGTCATCGAGGCGCATTGGCTGTTCGGGCTTGATTATGATCGGATCGATGTCGTCATTCATCCGGAGAGCATCATCCATTCGATGGTGGAGTATGCCGACACGAGCATCATCGCCCAGCTCGGCAATCCGGATATGCGCGTTCCGATCCAGTACGCGCTCACCTATCCCGACCGGATCCCCGGACCGTCCCGCCCGCTTGATCTGGTGCGCGCCGGCGCCCTGCATTTCCGTCCGATGGATACGGAGCGCTACCCGAGCGTACGCATGGCTTATGAAGCGGGGCGATGTGGAGGGACGATGCCGACGGTGTTCAACGCGGCCAACGAGGTGGCGGTGGAGCGCTTCTTGCGCGGCGACATCCGGTTCCTGCAGATCGAGGAGATCATCGCAAGCGTGATGGAGCAGCATCAGGTCACGGGTCATCCCGGGCTTGAGGAGATTCTGGCTGCGGACAGCTGGGCCAAAGAAAGGGCTTCTCGCATGTTTCGCGCTTAGACGAACAAGCGGCAAGCGGTGTGTCGATGGGCCGGTTCTCTTGAATAAATGTTGTGAATAATGTTAATCTAAGTACAACATCAGTGTTGTCCGGTCTCGGCCCAAAAGGAGGCTTCCGCGCTGTGAACCTGTTAACGACGATACTTTATACGATATTGGTATTCTTTGTGATCATCGGCATCCATGAATGGGGTCATATGTTTTTTGCCAAGCGGGCGGGCATTCTCGTAAGAGAGTTCGCCATCGGCTTCGGACCGAAGCTGCTGTCCTTCAAGAAGGGCGAAACTCGCTATGCTTTCCGTCTGCTTCCCTTCGGCGGTTTCGCGCGAATGGCCGGAGAAGATCCCGAGCTCGTGCAGATCAATCCGGGCCAGACGATCGCTGTCCGCCTGAAGGATGGCATCGTGACCCATCTGTATCTCGATCAGCTGGATCGCTATTCTCATCTGACCAGAGGTGAGGTCAGCAAGCTGGATCTGGAGAAGGATCTGTATGTCACCCTGGAGCTCGACGGTCAGACGACCCGCTATCCGTTAGATCCGAAGGCGATGATCGTCGCACGCGGGCAGGAAACGCAGATCGCGCCGCTCGATCGGCAGTTCTCCAGCAAGAGCGTCGGCCAGCGGGCGATGGCGATCTTCGGCGGTCCGCTCATGAACTTCGTGCTGGCGGTCGCGCTGTTCGCCGCCTATGTGTTTATGTCCGGCATTCCTGTGCAGGAGACCGGTCATCTTCTCATCACGGAAGTGGTGGAAGGCTCTCCCGCGGCAGCGGGCGGTGTGCAGGCCGGGGATGAGGTCTGGGCGATCAACGGAGAGCGCATCCGGGGCGACAGCGACAAGCTGAGCAGCATGATCGGCTCCTCCGCGAACCAGCCGATGACATGGCAGGTGAAGAGAGGCGATGACATCGTCGATCTATCGGTGACACCTCAGGCCAGCGAAGACGGCACGGCCAAGGTGGGCATCTACATGTCCGTCCGCTATGAGGAGTTCCGTCAGCCCACGTTGGCGGAAGCGGCCAGGGGCACCTGGCATCAGATCACATACTGGACGGATCAGATCTTCGTCGGACTGAAAAAGCTCGTCATGCTGCAGGTGAAGCTGCAGGACCTCGGCGGTCCGGTGGATATCGCCCGCACCACGGGAGAAGCCGCGGAGGCAGGGCTGGCGACCCTGGTGCTGTGGATGGCCATCCTCAGCCTGTATCTCGGCATCTTCAACCTGTTGCCCGTTCCGGCGCTGGACGGCAGCCGGCTCATCTTCCTCGGCATCGAGGCGGTGAGGGGCAAGCCGATCTCCCAGGAGCGCGAGAGCCTGGTCCATCTGGTTGGCTTCTCGGCGCTGTTCCTGCTCATGATCGCCGTGACTTATTATGATATTATCGCATTATTCCAAAGCTAGCTTCAGAGGTGAATCGGGTGAGCAAAGAAGCAAAGGACAAATCATTCATCACGCCGCAGAGCGAGGACTTCTCGGCGTGGTATATCGATGTGATCAGGAAAGCCGATCTGATGGATTATGCGCCGGTTCGCGGCTGCATCGTGTTCAAGCCGGACGGCTATGAGATCTGGGAGCTGTGCCAGCGTGAGCTGGATCGCCGCTTCAAGGAGACGGGACATCGCAACGCCTATTTCCCGCTGTTCATCCCGGAGAGCTTCTTCCAGAAGGAGAAGGAGCACGTGGAAGGCTTCAATCCGGAGTTGCCGTGGGTAACGGAAGCAGGCGGAGAGAAGCTGGAAGAGAGGCTGGCGATTCGCCCGACTTCGGAAACGATGATCGGCCATATGTATGCCAAGTGGATCAATTCCTACCGCGATCTGCCCCTGCTCATCAATCAATGGGCGAACGTCGTTCGCTGGGAGAAGCGGACGCTGCCCTTCCTCAGAACGAGCGAGTTCCTGTGGCAGGAAGGACATACGGCCCATGAGACGGAAGCAGAGGCTCGTGAAGAAACGATGCGCATGCTCGAGATCTATCGCGACTTTGTGGAGAATGTGCTGGCTATCCCGGTCATCGTAGGTCAGAAGACGCCATCCGAGAAGTTCGCCGGCGCAGTGGATACATATTCGATCGAAGCGATGATGAAGGATGGCAAGGCCGTGCAGGCCGGAACCAGCCATTATCTTGGCACGAACTTCGCGCAGGCCTTCGACATCAAGTATCTGGACCGGGAGAATCAGCAACAATATGTCCACACAACATCCTGGGGAGTCAGCACGCGTCTGCTCGGCTCGATCATCATGGTGCACGGCGATGACAAGGGCCTGGCCCTGCCGCCGAAGGTTGCGCCGACCCAGGTGATCATGATCCCGATCGGTCCGCGCAAGGCGCGAGAGCAGGTCATCGCCAAGACAGACGAATATTATGCCATGCTTAAGGCAGCGGGCATTCGCGTTCGCGTGGACGACCGTCCGGACCTCAGCCCGGGCTGGAAGTTCAACGAGTACGAGATGCGAGGCGTGCCGCTCCGCATCGAGATCGGACCGCGCGATATCGAGAACGGACAGGTCGTGCTCGCCACGCGCCTCGGCGAGAAGCGCATCGTGAAGCAGGAGGATCTGCTGCGCGAGGTGGAACAGACGCTTGAAGACATTCAGCGCCAGATGTATGAACGGGCGCTCGCCTTCATGAAGGAGCACACCTATTCGGTGGATACGCTGGACGAGCTTAAAGAGTTGTTCGAGACGAAGAGAGGGTTTGTTCTCGCCGGATGGTGCGGGTCCGAAGCCTGCGAGCATCAGGTGAAGCTGGAGACGAAGGCGACGTCGCGGAACATTCCGTTTATCGTAGACGAACACAAGAGCAAATGCCTGGTCTGCGAAGAGCAAGCCAAGCATACAGTTGTATTTGCCAGAGCCTATTGACAAGCATAACAGCAGGACCAGGAGAAAGGGCTTGAGAAGCTTTCGCTTCCGCGAGCCCTTTTACCGCTTATAATGGTGCCATGTATCGATCCGATGCTGGAACCATCCATACATATGTGCATGATGGGGGAGGGAGCAAGCGTGAACGTACCGGCGGAGAAACGCAGCCGTTTTGAACTTCTGCTAGAGACTTCGCAGATTCCGTATGAGATGGTGAAGGAGTTTTTTGCAGAAGGGTATCTGGACCGCGTCGAGGTCAGCCGTTCCAATCGGGCGTGGACTTTCCACATTGTGAAGCAGCAGCTGTTGCCGCAGCACGTTTTTCTGGCCTTTTGCAAGAAAGTTCAGGAGCATTTCTCCCATATCGCGGCCATCTCGTTCGTCATCCGATACACCGAGCAGGTGGATGACCGTTCGATCGTCGAGGAATATTGGCCGCTGTGCGTCGAATGGCTGAAGCGACAGCATGTGTCGGTCAACGGCTGGATGGCCAGGGCGCGGGTCGAGGTTCACGCTGGGGTGATCGCGGTCTATCTGCTCGATGCCACCGGCATGGAGCTGGCCAAGCGCAAGGAGCTCGACAAGCTGATCGTTCGCTTCTATCAGGACTACTTCTCGCGTACCCTGCGCGTCCAGTTCAGGCAAGAGCAGGCGCCCAACGAGGAGTACGAGCGATTCCAGCGGCAGCGCGAGGAAGAGGATCGGTTGCTTACCCAGTCTCTGCTGGAGGAGGCGGAAGCGAAGCAGCAGGCGCCAGCCAGGGATGGCGGAGCGAGTGAGCGATTCATCTTCGGGTATGAGATCAAGGATGAGCCGGTGCCGATCCAGAACATCCGCGACGAAGAGAAGAAGATCACGATTCAGGGTACGGTCTTTGGCCTTGAGGTGAAGGAGCTGCGCAATGGCACCACGCTCTACACGTTCAATCTGACCGACTTCACCGATTCGCTGTCGCTCAAGGTGTTTGCCAAGACCAAGGAAGATGTCCAGGCGATGCAGGGACTCGCCAATGGCATGTGGCTGCTGGCGCGCGGCAAGGTGGAGTATGACCGGTTCATGAATCCTCCCGAGCTGGTCATGACGCCGAATGACCTGAATGAGATCAAGGCGCCGCCAGAACGCATGGACGATGCGCCGGAGAAGCGGGTGGAGTTCCATCTGCATACGACGATGAGCACGATGGATGCCGTCACCACCATCTCGGACTATATGAAGCTGGCGGCCAAGTGGGGGCACAAGGCGATCGCCATCACCGATCATGGCGGCGTCCAGTCGTTCCCCGAAGCGTACAAGGCTTCGAAGAAGTACGGGATCAAGCCGATCTACGGCGTGGAGGCCAACATCGTCAACGATGCGGTGCCGATCGTCACCCAGCCGCGCGAGGGAGACCTGTCGGCGGAAACCTATGTCGTGTTCGATATCGAGACGACCGGCCTGTCGATCAATCACAACAAGATCATCGAGATCGCGGCGGTCAAGCTGGTCGGCGGCAAGGAGGTCGGGCGCTTCTCGACGTTCGTCAACCCGCATGAGAAAATTCCCTACCATATCATGCAGCTGACGAACATCAGCGACGACATGGTGAAGGATGCGCCGGATCTGCCGGACGTGCTCAGGGAGTTTGTCGCCTTTGTCGGCGACGGGGTGCTGGTCGCGCACAACGCCACCTTCGATATGGGCTTCATCCAGGCCGCCTGCCGCAACAACGGGTTCGGACACCTGCCGAATCCGTCGCTCGACACGCTGGAGCTGTCGCGCATGCTGTTCCCGTCGATGAAGAATCACCGGCTGAACACGCTGGCGGAGAAGTTCAAGGTGCCGCTGGAGAATCACCACCGCGCCATTGACGATACGGTCGCTCTTTCCCAGATCCTCTTGGCTCTGCTGAAGGAATGCGAAGCCCGCAACATCACCAGGCTGGAGCGTCTGAACGACTACGCCGGCAAGGACCTGTCCAACGCACGGCCGTTCCATGCCTGCATCTATGCCCGGAATGCGGCCGGCAAGAAAAATCTGTACAAGCTGATCTCCATGTCCCATACGGAATATTTCAACCGGGTGCCCTGCATCCCGAAGAGCAAGCTGCAGGAGCTCAGGGACGGGCTGATCGTCTCCTCGGGCTGCGAGAAGGGCGAACTGTACGAGACGGTGCTGAACAAGACGCAGGAGGAAGCGGAGGAGGTCGCGCAGTTCTACGATGTCCTGGAAGTGCAGCCGATCGCGATGAACATGCATCTCGTCGAGAAGGGACTCGTGGGCAGCGTTCAGCAGCTTGAGGATGCGAACCGGCGCATCGTGGCCATCGGCAAGAAGCTGGGCAAGCCGGTCATCGCGACGGGCAACGCTCACTATCTGCATCCGCGGGACAAGCTGCTGCGCGACATCACGATCCATGGCATCACCGGCTTCAGCCCGCTCAAGGAGATGCGCAAGCCGGACGCCCATCTGCGAACGACGCAGGAGATGCTGCAGGAGATGGCGCATCTCGGCGAGCAGGACGCCTATGATGTGGTCATCCGCTATCCCAACGAGCTGGCGGACAGCATCGAGGAGTTCGAGCTGTTCCCGTCCAAGCTGTTCACTCCGGTGATCGAAGGGGCCGATGAGGAGATTCGCAGCAAGTGCTACGAGACGGCCAAGCGCATGTACGGGGACCCGCTCCCGCAGGTCGTCGTCGACCGGCTGGAGAAGGAGCTCGTGCCGATCATCAAGTACGGATTCTCGGCCAACTACCTCATCTCGGAACGGCTGGTCAAGAAGTCCAACGAAGACGGGTATCTGGTCGGCTCCCGGGGTTCCGTCGGCTCCTCGGTCGTCGCGACCTTCCTCGGCATCTCGGAGGTCAATCCGCTGCCGCCGCATTATCTGTGCCTGAATCCGGAGTGCAAGCACAGCGAATGGTTCCTCGACGGCAGCGTGCCGAGCGGCTTCGACCTGCCGGACAAGGACTGCCCGAAGTGTGGCAAGCGGATGAAGGGCGAAGGGCAGGATATTCCGTTCGAGACGTTCCTCGGCTTCAAGGGCGACAAGGTTCCGGATATCGACCTGAACTTCTCCGGGGAGTATCAACCGCACGCGCACAACTACACGAAGGTGCTGTTCGGCGAGAAGAACGTTTTCCGCGCCGGCACGATCGGAACGGTCGCGGAGAAGACGGCATATGGCTTCGTGAAGAAGTATGAGGAGGATCATCAGCTCAAGTGGCGGGGCGCTGAAGAGGCAAGGCTCGCCGCAGGCTGCACGGGAGTGAAGCGGAGCACCGGCCAGCATCCCGGCGGCATCGTCGTCGTCCCGGACTATATGGAGGTGGAGGAGATCACGCCGGTTCAGTATCCGGCGGATGATACCAGCTCGGAGTGGAAGACGACGCACTTCGACTACCACGCCTTCGATGCGAACCTGCTGAAGCTGGATATCCTCGGACACGATGATCCGACGATGATGCGCATGCTGCAGGATCTGACCGGCGTCGATCCGACGACGATCCCGATGAACGACCCGAAGGTGATGAGCATTTTCAGCTCGACGGAGGCGCTTGGCGTCACTCCCGAGCAGATCAAGTCGAGCGTCGCCACTTATGGCGTGCCGGAGATGGGAACGCGCTTCGTCAGACAGATGCTGGAGGAGACGCAGCCGAAGACGTTCGCCGACCTGCTGCAGATCTCCGGCCTGTCGCACGGCACGGGCGTATGGCTCGGCAACGCGCAGGAGCTGATCAGGAACGGCACCTGTACGATCAAGACGGTGATCGGCTGCCGCGACGACATCATGCTGTATCTGATCTACAAGGCCGGGATGGATGCGAGCCTCGCCTTCAAGATCACGGAGAGCGTGCGCAAGGGCAAAGGCCTGACCGATGAGTGGATCGAGGAGATGAAGCGTTGCGGCGTGCCGGACTGGTACATCGATTCCTGTCTCAAGATCCAGTACATGTTCCCGAAGGCCCACGCGGCGGCCTACGTCATCTCGGCAGTGCGCACCGCCTATTTCAAGGTGTATCATCCGATCGCCTTCTACGCCGCTTACTTCTCGGTGCGCGCCGAGGACTTCGACGTGGAGCTGTTCACCCAGGGCTATGACGCGATCCGCAGCAAGCTTGAGGAGATCGAGGCGAAGGGCTTCCAGGCTACGGCGAAGGAGAAGGCGATGGTGTCGATCCTGGAGATGGGGCTGGAGATGACCGCGCGCGGCTTCGGCTTCAAGCCGATCGATCTGTACCGGTCCGACGCCACGCGCTTCGTGATCGACGGCGATATGCTCATCCCGCCGTTCTCCGCGATCCAGGGCGTAGGCATCAACGCGGCGCGCAACATCGCCGCCGCCCGCGACGAGGGTGATTTCCTCTCGATCGAGGATTTCCAGACGCGCGCGAAGGCATCGAAGACGATCGTCGAGATCCTGTCGCAGATGGGCTGCTTCCGCGGCTTGCCGGAGACGAACCAGCTCTCCCTGTTCTAGGAGCGCGCATGCTGTCCGGCCGACGAAGGCGCCTTGTGGACTGGCTGCCGTGCGTATACGTAAGGGCAGCAGCCTTATCCGGGCAGCATTTGGCATCAGACACCGTGTCAACTCACATAAAAATGTTACCGAAGACTCATGGTTCACTCATGTAATTTTGTTACCCAGTGGGGCTGTTAA
>CALGAO010000083.1 GCA_937957685.1 uncultured Paenibacillaceae bacterium | reverse complement strand
TTCTCTGTCGAATGGGCAAGGATCGAACCGGAGGAAGGAAGGTTCGACGAGGAGGCGATCGACCATTACCGGGATGTTCTGCTGGCTTGCCAGGAGAACGGCATCATGCCGATCGTGACCCTGCATCACTTCACTTCCCCGCAGTGGCTCATACGCGCCGGAGGCTGGGAAGCGGAGGAGACGCCGACAAGATTCGCGCGATATGTCGAGAAGGTGATGCGCGAGCTGGGAGAGATGATCCCGTATGCCTGTACGATCAATGAGGCCAACATCTCCATCGGCATCGCCAGGATCATGAAGCGACATCAGGCGCAGGGCAATGCCCAGGTCGGCGTTAACCTGGAGAGCATGGAAAGCATGAGGAGATATTACGCCGCTCTGGCGAAGGCTTTCGGACTTCCGCCGCATAAGATCCATTCTTTCCTCGGTCCGCGAACGGAGCAAGGGCTGCGCATCATCTTCCGGGCGCACGAGGAAGCGAGGAAGGTCATTCGCCGGGTCAGCCCTCATACCAGGGTCGGCATCACCCTGTCACTCTACGATATCCAGGCCGTCCCGGGCGGAGAAGCGCATGCGGCGCAGGCGATGCAGGAGGAGTTCCTGCAGTTCCTCCCGTACCTGCAGGAGGACGATTTCTTCGGGCTGCAGAACTACACCCGCTACATCTACGGTCCGGACGGCTATATCCCGCCTGCGGAGGATGCGGAGAAGACGCAGATGGGCAACGAGTTTTATCCGGAAGGGCTGGAAGCGGTTATCCGCTATGTCTACAAGCATCTGAACAAGCCGATCATCGTGACGGAGAACGGCGTGGCGACGGATCGCGATGAGCGGCGGATCGTCTTTATCGATCGGGCGCTGCAAGGCGTTCATGCCTGTGTGGAGGATGGCATTCCCGTGCTTGGTTATATGCATTGGTCCCTGCTGGACAACTTCGAATGGCAGCTGGGCTTCTCCAGGACCTTCGGCCTGATCGCGGTTGATCGTTCGACGCAGCAGCGTTTGCCGAAGCCAAGCGCATACCATTACGGGAAGATCGCCCGCCACAATGCGCTTCTCTGAACAGGATCAGGAAAGGTGAAGGAGGCGAAAGAGATGTTGGAAGTGCGCGGACTGAGGACGGAGCATCTCGAGAACCCGCTGGGGCTGGATGCGAAACGGCCGCGGCTCGGATGGAAGCTGGTCAGCGACGGGACGAACATCCTGCAGGCCGCTTATCAGGTGCAGGCTTCCCATTCGGAGGACTTCGCGGAGCTCATCTGGGACAGCGGCAGGGTGGAGAGCGATCAGTCGCTGGGCGTGCGGTATGCCGGGCCGGAATTGCGATCGCTGGAGCGCATCTGGTGGCGCGTCAAGGTGTGGAGCAATCGGGGAGAGGAGTCGGACTACAGCGCTCCGGCCTTCTTCGAGACCGGGCTGCTCAGTCCCTCCGACTGGCAAGCCCGCTGGATCGAGCCGGAGACGGAAGTGGATATCGATGCCATCAAGCCGGCACCATATCTCCGCAAGGAGTTTACCGTCAAGAAAGGCCTGATCTCCGCCAGGGCCTGTATGACCGCCAGGGGATTGTATCGCTTCTATCTGAACGGGGTCGAAGGAACGGATCATCTGTTCACACCGGGATTCACCTCGTACCACAAGCGGTTGCAGGTGCAGGTGTATGATGTGACCTCCCTGCTGCGGGAAGGCAGGAACGCCCTGGGCGTCATCCTCGGAGACGGATGGTGGCGCGGCCATACGGGCGGCGCCAACCTGCGCAACAACTTCGGCTACAAGCTGGCCTTCCTCGGGCAGCTCGTTCTGCGATATGACGATGGCAGCGTGGAGGTGATCGGCAGCGACGGATCGTTCAAGGCGTCGACCGGTCCCCTGCTCAAGTCGGATATGAAGGAAGGGGAGATCTACGACGCGCGGATCAGCCTGGAAGGCTGGAACCGTCCCGGCTACGATGACTCGTCATGGACCCCTGTCGTGGTGACCGGTGATGGCTATGACCACCTGATCGGCACCCGCAGCGTGCCGGTACGACAGAAGGAGAGGTTTGCGCCCAAGGTGCTTCGCACTCCGAATGGCGAGACGGTGCTGGACTTCGGCCAGAACCTCGCGGGCTGGGTGGAGATGCAGGTCAGCGGCGAGGCAGGAACAGAAGTCGTGTTGATCCATGGCGAGGCGCTGGACCGGGAGGGCAACTTCACGCTGAAGAATCTGGCTGAGCATGTGGAGCTGAAACATTTCCAGGAGGTCCATTATATCCTGTCCGGCAGCGGGACGGAGAGCTACCGGCCGTACTTCGCCATCTTCGGATTCCGGTATGTGCTGGTGAAGAACTGTCCGGGTGAAGTGAGACCTGAGAACTTCACCGCGGTGGCCATCTACTCGGATCTGGAAGAGACCGGCGACTTCACCTGCTCTCACCCGCTGATCAATCAACTGGTCTCCAATACGAGGTGGAGCCAGAAGAGCAACTTCATGGAGATTCCGACAGACTGTCCGACCAGGGAACGGGCGGGCTGGACGGGCGACGCCCAGCTCTATGCGAGGACGGCAGCTGACTTCATGAATGTCTACCCGTTCTTCGAGAAGTGGATGGCCGACCTGGCGGCGGAGCAATATGCCGATGGCTGCGTGGGCAGCACGGTACCAACGGTGTTCACCTATCATCACCTCGAAGAGTGGGAGCGGGTCATGAGGAACGTCAGCGATCCGATGCTGGCCATGCGCAGGCCGAGACCCGGCACGCCAAGCTTCCTCGACGGCTCCGCCGGATGGGGCGATGCGGCCACGATCATTCCCTGGACGATGTATCTCTGCTACGGAGACCGGGAGATCCTGGAGAGGCAGTACGAATCCGCGAAGGCCTGGGTCGACTACATGGCCGCCTGCGCGAGGACGCCGAACGAGGAGTACAAGGACACTCCGCCTTACCGGACATATACCGACGGCGAACCGGATGCCAACTACATCTGGGATACGAAGTTTCACTACGGGGAATGGCTGGAGGCGGACACGAGCTTCAAGGATCTGATGACGGCGCTGATGGGTTCAAGGCATACGATCCCTTATGTCGCCACGGCGTACTTCGCCCATTCCTCGCGTCTGTTGTCGGAGATGGCAGCCGTGCTGGGGCATGAGGATGACGCCGCGAAGTATCGCACCCTGTTCGAGAAGATCAGGCGAGTGTACAACCGATATTTCATCCGGGAGGATGGCACGGTCCTCGAGGGCAGGCAGGCGTCGAATGTCCGGGTGCTCGCCTTCGGCCTGGCTGACGAGTCGAAGCAACAAGCGGTTGCGGACCGATTGGCGCAGCTCGTCGTGGAGCAGGACTGCCATCTGAACACCGGATTCCTCTCGACGCCATTCATCCTGCCGGTGCTGGCGGAGCACGGCTATGCCGACATCGCTTTCCGGCTGCTCGAGCAGGACACCTGCCCGTCCTGGCTGTACGCGGTCAGCAAGGGAGCCACGACCATCTGGGAGAACTGGAATGGCATCACGCCCGAGGGCGAGCTCATCGGATCGCTCAACCATTATGCCTATGGCGCGGTGTGCGACTTCCTCTTCTCCGGGGTGGCAGGCATACAGCCGGTCTGGGAGCAGCCGGGCTACAAGCATTTCCTGCTGAAGCCGCTGGTCGGGGGAACGCTCACCCAGGCGAGCGCCACCCTGGAATCCCCGTATGGCACCATCCGATCCGGCTGGGAGAAGGGGGAACGACGCATCAGCTATCACTTCGAGGTGCCGGCCAATACGACGGCGACGATCATGCTGCCCGGCCGGCCGGATGATCTGGCGAGACTGTCAGCACAATATCCGGATGCCCGTTACGAGGATGGACGAATCGTGCTTGAAGCGGGCAGCGGCGTTTATCATTTTGAACTGCAGACAGACGAATAGAGGTAGTTCATGCGAATTAAGGCTGTTTTCTTCCGCAGGAGGAAGGCGGCCTTTTCGATGGAGAGAATCCGCGGATGGATGGAACGTTTTACCTTGTGATCAGATGCAAACCGTATTAGAGTTAAAAGGTTATGACATGCCAGACAACGACGCGATCTGCTCAACTTGACGGGGGTCGATCACCGGGAAACATGAAAATGTCCTCCGCATCACAATCAGATTCATGCGTTTTCAAGAGGTCGGGAAACGTATATTCAGAAAGTCGTCTAAACGACAGTTGGGCTGTCGGGAAGCGGATATACTCGAAGTGTAACCAATCTATCAGTTGGGGGGATTCATATGAGAAGAACACTCAGAATCGGCCGTTTGCTCATGGCGCTTCTCCTGATCATGACGCTGATTACGGCGTGCGGTTCCGGAGGCGGCAGCGGCAATGCTTCAGGTTCAAACGCCAATCCTGCTCCGAACAGCCAATCTTCATCCGGCGGCAGCAACTCCGGATCCTCTGATTCGACCGACACTGCCGAGAAGCAGCTGGAGCCATATGAATTAACGATGGCGTTCCCGATCTTCGGCGCAACACCGCCGGATATGCAACTCGTCGTGGATGAGATCAACAAGATCACGCAGGCGGAGATCAATACGACGATCACGGTGCTTCCGATCAGCATCGGCAGCTACTATCAGCAGATGAATCTGATGTCGTCCAGCGGCGAGAAGCTCGATCTCATGTTTACCTTTGGCAACTCCGGTCTTTATTCATCGGATGCGATGAGCGGCAAGCTGCTTCCGATTGATGATCTGCTTGACCGATACGGGCAAGGGCTCGTGGAAGCGGTTGGAGCCGAGTACATGGAGTCCGCCAGGATCGGCGGCAAGATCTACGGGGTGCCCACGCTCCATTCCTTCGCCCAACAACCTGGCATCCTGATGCGCAAGGATATCGTGGACAAGTACAACATCGACATCAGCTCCATCAAGACGATCCACGATCTGGATCCTGTGTTCAGAACAGTCAAGGATCATGAGCCTGGTATGGTTCCGATCGCCTTCGGCCTCTCCAATGCGATGACCTTCCTGAGAAATTACGACAAGCTGGGCGATGGGTACGGCGTGCTGCCCGGCTTCGACAACGGCCTGAAGATTGTCAACTGGTTCGAAACCGAAGAGTACGCGGAACTGCTGAATGTCATGCATGAGTGGTTCAAAGCCGGTTATGTCAACAAGGATGCGGCCACCACCCAGGCCACCACATCTGATCTTCTCAAGGCAGACGCGACCTTCTCCTACATCACCATGCTGAAGCCTGAGCTGAAGGCGCAGGAGGAGCGAATGACCGGCAAGGAGCTGGTGGAAGTGTACTTCAGCGACTACGAACCTTACGCCACCACAACGGACGTCGTGGTTGGCGTCTGGGGCATCGCGCAGCAATCGGAAGATCCGGAACGCGTCATGATGTTCCTTAACATGATGTACACGAACAAGGAACTGGTGAACCTGCTCATCTGGGGCATCGAGGGCAAGCATTATGTCAAGGTCTCCGATAATGTGATCCGTTATCCGGACGGCATCGACAGTTCCACCGTCGGCTATACGATGAACTCGCTGACCACGAGCAATCCGTTCATCGCCTATACGCTTGAGGGTGAGGATCCCAATATCTCGCAGACGATTCAGAAGTGGAATCAGGCAGCGAGGAAGTCCGCGGCGCTTGGCTTCACATTTACAGCGAACGAGGTTCAGAACGAGATGACCGCGATCTCCAATGTCCTGCAGCAGTATCAGAGAGTGCTGGAGTCCGGATCGGCTGATCCGAAGGAGCTGCTGCCGGAATTTAACGCTCAGCTGAAGGCGGCAGGCATCGATCGCGTCATCGAGCAGAAGCAAGCGCAGCTGGACGCCTGGGCAGCGGCCAATAAGTAACGCCATCAAGCAAAGTCGGATCATGACTGGTCCGGCTTTGCTTTCATCTGTTGGAGTCAGGAATAAGGTATAATGGGACATATCACGACATGAAGCTGCGAGGAGCACGATGATCATGAGGACGCCATTTCTGAAAGCCATGTCGAACTCCCTGAAGTTCAAGCTGACCTTGAGCGTGCTGATTATGACCCTGCCAATGATCGGCATGCTGCTGTACAACAATGTGTATTCGATTGATGTCGTTCGTGCCCAGGTCGCGGATTCGTACAAGAGTTCATTGTCGCTTTATATGGACCAGATTGATGCCAGCCTGAACGATATTGACTCCTACCTCAACACCCTGGCGGGTATCAGCAATGATCTGATCGGGATCAGGATGGCGGTAACCGACGAGCAGTATTATCTGGCCAAAGCTTATATTTTCAACAAGTTTTCATATGATATGCCTCTCTATCCGGTGCTGGGTTCTTTCTTTTTGTATGTGGAAGACCGGGAGGATTATATGGAGGTTTACTCGCCGAATGTGTCCTATACGGAGAAGGAACTGGTGAAAGCTCACATCATCGGCATGATCGATCAGCAGAATATCCCCCGAGGTCTTCGGACCCAAAGATGGCAGCATGCGCGGATCGGGGGCGAGGCGTATCTGATCAACATCGTGCCATCGGGGGATGTCTACGTCGGAGCGTGGGTGAAGGCGGAAGAGCTGATGAAACCGCTGCAGGCCCTGAATCTCGGCGAGGACGGAGCGACGCTGATCGCCAGCCAGACGGGAGAGCCGCTGACGGAGGCGAGCCTCGTGGAGGAATACGGCATCGAGTTGCGTGAAGATCTGAACAACTACTATCTCTCAGGCAGTTCCAGGAAATATCTGGTGGTCGGGACGGGGTCCTATCGGGGCAATTTCAATCTGGTGGCGCTGATCCCCGATCGCCGCATACTGGAGAATCTGCCCTATCTGCAGAGACTGATATGGATCATGACGATCGGAGTCCTGATCTTCATCCCGGTTGGTCTGGCGTATATGAGCCGAGCCTTGCTGCAACCTCTGAAGCGGATGCTGGGCGTCATGAGCAGGGTCAAGGGGGGCGACTGGAGCGTCCGGATTCAGTCGGAGAAGGATGCCGAGGAATTCAAGGTTCTGGCCCGTTCGTTCAACGATATGATGAATGAGATTCAGACGCTTCGGGTCAACGTCTTCGAGGAGCAGCTGAACAAGCAGCGCGAGGAGCTTCAACGGCTGCAGCTGCAGGTGAATCCGCACTTTTTCCTGAACTCCCTGAACATCGTCTACAACCTGGCGAAGGTGAGGAACTATCAGCTCATCAAGGAGATGTCGATGGCCCTGATCCATTATTTTCGCTATCTGTTTCGCAGCAACACCTCTTTCGTCAAGATCGAGGACGAGCTGGAGCATACGCGCAATTATCTGAGGATTCAGTCGATGCGTTTCCCGGAGAGACTCACCTGGGATATCCGCTGCCCGGATTATCTGCAGGATCTGTCGATCCCGCCGCTCGTCATCCAGAGCTTCGTGGAGAATTCGATCAAGTACGCGCTCACCATGGACAACCCGATCCACATCGACGTTCAACTGACGTTCCGGGAAGAGGCCGAGCGTTCCGGGATGAAGATCACGATCAGGGACAACGGGCGCGGGTTCGAGGAAGAGGTTCTGCGGGAGCTTCAATCGGGCAGGAGCGTCGAGACCGAGCGGGGGGAACGCACCGGCATCTGGAACGTGCAGAGACGTCTCAAGCTGCTGTACAAGGAAGACGCGGACATTTCTTTTGCCAATGATCCGGTCACAGGCGGTGCGGTCGTCGAGTTGATGCTTCCCATACATCCGAAGATGGAGGTCACAACATGAGCTATCATTTGCTGCTGGTGGACGATGAGGTCCATGCCATCGAGGGAGTCAAGAGCGATCTGGATCTGGAGAAGCTGGATATCTCACGGCTGTATACGGCTTTCAGCCTGAATCAGGCCAGGGACATCATCCTGCGTGAGAAGATCGACATCATCCTGTGCGATATCGAAATGCCCCAGGGCAGCGGGCTGGAGCTGCTCTCCTGGGTGAGAGAGCATGACCCGAACATCGTCAGCATCTTCCTGACGAGCCATGCGGATTTCCGATATGCGAAAGAAGCGATCCAGCTCGGGATCCTGGACTATCTGCTGAAGCCGGTGCTTGCCAGCGACCTGGAGAAGGTCATCCGAAGAGCCCAGGATATCATCGACCAGAACAGCGAATTAAGCCGCATCAGGCAGTCCCATCTGCTGTGGATGAAACACAAGACCGTGATCATCGAGCGCTTCTGGCTGGATCTGATCACGCATACGATTCCGGGCAACCGGTCCGACATCCTGAAGGAGGCGGAATCCCGTCAGTTGCCCATACTGGAAGGTTCGACGTTCCTCCCCATCCTGATCACCGTGAAAAAATGGCACAAGCCCCTCAGCCGCCGCGATGAGCGGATCATGGAATACGCGCTCAAGAAAACCGCGGAGGAAGTGATACTCGGAGAGCAACGAAACGGGATCTTCTTCTATCTCGATCATGGGGAGATCCTGGGCATCTATGAATACGACAGCAGGATAGAAGAAAGCCTCGATCCACAGATCGTGGAATCCTGCAACCAGTACATTGAATCGGGCAATCGGTATTTCTACTGCGATCTGTCCTGTTATGTCGGGAAGCCGGTGGAAACGCCGTGTGTCGCGGACATGGTGGCCAGCCTGCGGCAGCAGGACCGCGACAATGTGGCCTTTTACAACAGGACCTTCCTTTATGAGGATCGTGTTGATGGATCGGCCATGGTGGAGATGCCGGACATGAGCCTCTGGATTACGCTGCTCAAGTCTGGCACGAGGGATGCGGTCATGCGGGAAGTGAAGCATTTCCTGGATGGACTGGTGCGCGAGCAGCGGATCAATGCGCCAATTCTGCATCGCTTCCATCAGGATTTTATGCAAGCGCTGTTTTCCTATCTGAATATGATTGGCATTCAGGCTCATCAGCTCTATGGCGATGATGCTTCAAGGCAACTGGCTGAGCTGGCCGGACAATCCCTGGATGGGCTGATCGCATGGATCGACCACGCGCTGGACAAGGCCATCGTGCATACCCGGGCCCTGGAGGAGACCGAATCTGTCGTGCAGCAGGTGAAGCGTTACATCGACACGCATCTTGACCAGGACTTGTCGCGGGACTCGATCGCGAACGATGTGTTCCTGAATCCCGATTATCTGTCCCGGATCTTCAAGCGGGAAACCGGCTATTCGATCTCCGATTACGTGCTGGCGGCCAGGATCCGCAAGGCCAAGGAGCTGCTCCGGCAGACGAATATTCCGGTCAGCGCGGTCGCCACATCCGTAGGTTACACGAACTTTTCCCACTTTGCCCGAATCTTCAAGAAGCATGTCGGCATCGGTCCGACGGATTACCGGAATCAGTTCAGAAAGATATGAGAGCAGCGGAACGAATCCTGTTGGATTCGTTTTTTCTTGCAACTGGTCGGCAAAGTATCATTCAAGAAGTCGGCTGAACAGTAGTTGGCCCGAGGGCGAATTTTTATGATAGCTATATAAGCCCACAAGCAGATGACAAGGATGTGATCGCACATGAGTCAGTTACCATCAGAATCAGCGGCCTTGCCGGCGCCGAAGAAGAGAAAGCGGAAGTACGACTACCGGAGGTACCATCCGCTTCTGATCATGATGATCCCCGGCCTGATCTATCTCCTGATCAACAATTACCTGCCGATGTTCGGGATCGTCATCGCGTTCAAGGAAGTCAATTTCGCCAAGGGGATCTTCGCCAGCGACTGGGTAGGCTTCAAGAACTTCGAGTTCCTGTTTGCGTCCAACAACGCTTATATCATCACGCGGAATACGATCCTGTATAACCTGGTGTTTCTTGTGCTCGGGACAGTATTTTCCTTTATCGTCGCCCTCATGTTGAACGAAGTGAAGAACAAATTTTTGCTTCGTTCCTATCAGGCGATTATCTCCATGCCGCATCTGATCTCCTGGGTCATCGTCAGCTATCTGGTGTTCGCGTTCCTGAGCGTGGACAACGGATTCATCAATCGGGCGATCCTCCCGATGCTGGGCGTGGAGGAGGATATCTATTGGTACACCGAGCCGAAATATTGGCCCTATATCCTGACGCTGGTCGATCTGTGGAAGCGCGTCGGGTACGGCAGCATCGTGTATTTCGCCGCACTGCTTGGCATCAACGATGAGTATTATGAAGCCGCGAAACTGGACGGGGCAAGCCGCCTTCAGCAGATCTGGTACATCACGCTGCCGATCGTGGTGCCGGTCATCATCATGATGGCGATGCTCCAGCTGGGACGCATCTTCTACTCCGACTTCGGTCTGTTCTATCAGGTCACGCTTAACTCGGGGATACTGTTCTCGACGACGGCAACGATCGATACGTATGTGTTCAACGGATTGACAGGAAGCGGGAACCTCGGCATGTCGACTGCCGCCGGCGTCTATCAATCGATCGTGGGATTCATCCTGGTCTTGACCGTCAACTATCTGGTTCGCCGCAAGGACCGGGAAAACGCATTGTTCTGAGGAGGTTAGCAGCATGAAGCATGAGAGTCCTGTCCTGACATGGGTCAGCCATATCTCCCTGATTGCACTGAGCGCAGCCTGTATCATTCCGTTCATCCTGCTGATCTCGGCTTCGTTGACCGATCAGAATGCCATCATCAGACAAGGGTATTCCTTCTGGCCGCAGGAGTTCAGCACGGCTGCCTATGACTACCTGTTCGCCCGGGGAACGGATATTCTGAGGGCCTACGGGGTAACGGTCTTCGTGACGGTGTTCGGCACCACGCTCGGCCTGATCATCACCCTGCTCATGGCTTATCCGCTGGCTCGCGCCGAGACGCCGCATCGCACCCTGATCCTGTTCCTCGTGTTCTTCTCGATGCTGTTCCACGGCGGGATGATCCCTTCGTATCTCGTGTATGCGAAGTATCTGGGGCTGAAGAACACGATCTGGGCGCTGATCTTCGCCGGTGTGCTGACGAACGGCTACTATATCATGATGATGCGCGTCTTCCTGCAGGGCTCCATGTCCAAGGATCTGATCGAATCGGCGCAGATCGACGGCGCGAGCGAGTACCGGATCCTGTGGAGCATCATCATCCCGACCTCCACGCCGATCCTGGCGGTGATCGGGCTGTTCACGGCGATCTGGTACTGGAACGACTGGCAGACGGGCATGATCTATATCACCAATCCGAAGCTGTACAGCATCCAGAACATGCTGCAGCGGATCATGCAGGACATCCAGTTCATCCAGTCGAATCTGCAGGCCAATTCCAATTCTGCCATGGCGCAGATGCCGAGGGATACGGTGAAGATGGCGATCGCCGTCATCGGCTCGCTGCCGATCCTGCTCGCCTATCCGTTCTTCCAGAAGTACTTTATCAAGGGGATCATGTTTGGCGCGGTGAAGGGTTGATTGAAGGGTTACGCAGATACATGTCCGTTGATCAGGGACATCGACCATCGGTGGGTGGTCGATGTCTTTTTCTGTATGTGGCTTTGGTGCGCCTCGATTGTTTTATTTTTCCCGCCTGTATTATGATGAAGATAAGCGGTTAGGGATGGAGAGCTTGTGCCATGTGCGGCATGTGGAGCTTGGTGATGGACGGTAACATCGCATGATGGCGGAAAGGAGCAGGTGAAGGTGAAATTTGTGATTGCGCCGGATTCGTACAAGGGGAGCTTGACGTCCAGGGAAGCGGGGGACATCATCGCGCGGGCGATTCGGCAGGAGATTCCGGGGAGCGAGACGCGCGTCATCCCGATGGCGGACGGCGGCGAAGGCACTGTGGAGGCGCTGCTGGCTGCTGCGGGGGGTGAGCGGACGAGCGTGCGGGTGACCGGCCCGCTGGGAGAGACGGTCGACGCCATGTATGGCATCATCGATCGGGATGGCGAGCGCACGGCGGTCATCGAGGTCGCGAGCATCTGCGGCCTGACGATGGTGCCGCCGCAGCTGCGCAATCCGATGCGCACGACGACGCGCGGGCTTGGGGAAGCGATCCGCGATGCGCTGGATCGCGGCATCCGCTCGTTCGTCATCGGGCTCGGCGGGAGCGCGACGAACGACGGAGGGCTCGGTATGCTGAGCGCGCTGGGCGTGCGGTTCGCATCTGCCGACGGCAGACGGCTGGACGGATACGGACGCGAGCTGCCGGATGCGGTGCGGGTGGATGTCGGGGGGCTGGATACGCGGATCGCTGACAGTCGCATCACGATCGCTTGCGATGTGACCAATCCGCTGCTCGGCGAGAGGGGTGCCACCTACGTGTATGGGCCGCAGAAGGGCGCCGGACGCGAGGAACTGATGGCGCTCGAGCAAGCCATGGCCGCCTATGCCGATGTGGCCGAAGCCGGCTTCGCGCGCGCGTGCCGCGACATGCCCGGCGCCGGGGCGGCAGGGGGGCTCGGCTTCGCCCTGATGCTGCTGGGCGGCAGCATGGTTCCCGGCGCGCAGGTGATCGAGCGGATGACCGGACTGAGCCGGCTCATCGCAGAGGCCGATTGGGTCATCACCGGGGAAGGCAGGAGCGACGGGCAGACGCTGTACGGCAAGCTGCCGATGCATGTGGCGCGCCTGGCCCAGGCGGCGGGCAAGCCGGCGATCCTCATCTCCGGCAGTCTGGGCCCCGGCAGCGAGCGGTTGAACGACTGCTTCACCGCCTGCTTCCCGATCGTGCGAGGACCCGCCAGCCTGGAGGAATGCATCCGCGATGCGAAGTTCAATCTTCATGAATGCGCCCGTCAGGCAGCCAGGCTGATCCATCGTGCGAGCGGACTGAGCGGTTGAACGACTGCTTCACCGCCCCGACAAGAAGATGGATTTGGTAATCTTTGTTCGTTTTTTTGCAAATGCTAATGGGATGAGGGAGATTGTCTTTTCACGATATGTAACCGTGGTTCCGGCAGCGGAACCTGCGAGAAATCGGGATTTCAGGGATCACCGCCTGGTGTCTCGTCAGTGAATCGACATTCTCCGAGGGTTGCGATCGTTCGGCAACGCAGTCGGTCGCTGCTGAACATTCGGACAGCCATCCGGGACGTTGCTGATTTGCAGGAAACTGCGGAAGAAAGGCGACGGCGGGTTCCTGGCAGGATATTGTCTGACTGGCTGGAATACGTTCCCTCAGGTTGGCGCAAAACTTCGTCATGGATACAGAACGCGGCTCCCGGTTGCGTTGCGCCGCGACGTGGTTGGATACGGGGCGTACTGACATGAATCAATCAGGAGGTTATCGCATGAAGCTGGCATTTGTCGGATTGGGCAATATGGGGCTGCCGATGGCGAAGAATCTCGTCCAGGCAGGGTATGAGGTATATGGCTTGAATCGAAGCAAGGGCAAGGAAGAGGCATTCGCCGCTGCGGGAGGCAAGGTTGGCCTTGCGCTTCAGGAACTGGCGAGTCATGTGGACGTGATCATGACCTGTCTGCCGATGCCCGCGGATGTGGAGCAGGTCTACCTGGGCCCGGATGGCCTCGTGCAGCATGGACGGAGCGGTCTCATCCTGATCGACTTCAGCACGGTGTGTCCGGAGCTGGGCCGAAGGATCGCGGACGCGGCGAAGGAGGCGGGAATGGAGTTCCTGGATGCGCCGGTCAGCGGCGGGACGGTCGGAGCGGAACACGGCACGCTGTCCGTCATGGTCGGCGGTGATCGGGAAGTGTTCGAGCAGGTGCGGCCGATCTTCGAGGTGGTGGGCAAGAATATCTTTCATGTAGGCGAGGTTGGCTGCGGCTCGATCGTCAAGCTGCTCAACCAGCTGATGGTCGGCATTCACACGGAGGCGGCGAGCGAGGCGATGAACCTGGCGGACCGGTTGGGGCTGTCCAAGGACGACGTCCACGAGGTCCTGAATCAAAGCTTCGCGCAGAGCCGCATTTACGACAGGCATTACACCCTGTTCGTGAAGAAGGATCAATTCGAGCCGGGCTTCGCCCTGAACCTGCTGCACAAGGATATGACGCTGGTGCAGCAGATGGCGGAGTCGGCAGGAGCGCAGCTGCCGATCGGCGCGATCACCGAGCGCCTGCTGCGGCAGGCGAAGCTGGCGGGCTACGGCGACAAGGATATGTCCGGCATGTATGCCTACCTGCGCGACCAGGGGGCCCGGCTCGCCGAGCGGAAATATTATGCCGTGCTCCTGCACATGAAGGATGAGGAGAAGAGCCGCATCCACCGCGCCCGGCATCTGGCCTTCCTCGAGGAGCAGCGCAACCTTGGCAGGCTGTTCGCCAACGGCAGGTTCACCGACGGCCGGGGCGGCCTCGTCATCTACATCGGGCGCAGCGAGGAGGAGGTTCGTTCCTGGGTCGAGCAGGACCCGTACATCGTGGAAGGCGCTCGCAGCTACGAGATTCATGAGTGGGAACTGGTGAAGGGTCACGTGTACTGAGCCAGACTGTGTTGGTCGTCGCAGTTGTTGATGAGGGGAGTGGGGCGCGTGTATTGCCCCATTATCATCGCAGTGGCTGGTGGTGGGAGTGGGTTTCAATTGTAGTTAAAAATTTGGCTTCAACGCCGCGGAAAACAAGGTCAAATTTCATTTGTGGTTAAATTTTCAACTTCATAACCGATGTCTGCCTGCAGGAAACGGGGAATGTGGTTAACATTTTAACTTCATTTGTAAAAATCGACCTTCCCAACATGTCCTGAAGTTAAAATCTTAACTTAATCTGTTTCTGCGGGCACCGTCGACAGTGCACACATCATCCCGGGCTCCCGTCGTCGCGACAGCGGAGGAGAACCTCATTTCTTTGGACCTCTGTCAATAGATTGGACAGCCAGAATCGAGAAAATTACGCAGCTTGATCGTACATTTGTTCGTATTGAA
>CALGAO010000082.1 GCA_937957685.1 uncultured Paenibacillaceae bacterium | reverse complement strand
ACATCCCGGTAATGGTCGATCGCCTCCTCGTCGAACCTTCCTTCCTCCGGTTCGATCCTTGCCCATTCGACAGAGAAACGGTACGCATTCAGTCCCAGTTCCGCCATCAGCGCGATGTCTTCCCGATACAGGCGATAATGATCCACTGCGGCGCCGGAAGGCTCCCTGAAGATCGACCCCTCCAGGTTCTCCATCAGCCAGAAGTCAGAGTTCGTATTGTTGCCCTCCACCTGATGGGCGGCGGTCGATGCCCCCCAATAGAAACCATCAGGAAAAACCTTTGCCATTGGCTCAGCCTCCTCAAGTTATTGTCTTTCTGATCTTCGTCAGTTCCCGATTCAGCGCGTGCAGCAGCTTCTCATGGAAATGGTCGGGCGCCATCTCCGCCAGCGTGTCGATCCTGAAGCCCTGGGTCATGCTGAACGTCGGCCGGTTGCGAAAGTCTTCGCCGAAGAACCTGTCCAGCACCGCCGCCGCTTCCGGGTTCTCGTACAATTCCTTGAATGTGCAACGGGTCGAATACACCTCGTCCGTAATCTCCAGAGGCTCGATCTCCTCCTCCAGCTCCGGCATCCGGAACCAGTTGGCCACCTGCTCGCCCTTGTCCTCCACCGGCGCCTCATAGGCCGGATTCGGTTCCTCGACCTTGAGCCAGCGAGCGGTATCGGTATACGGAACCAGGTGGTCCATCGCCACCGCCCGAACCTCGTTCCATCCATCCGCCAGCGGCACGTTGTCAAACACGAAAACTTTCCCGTCGCCGGTTTGCGACGCAAACAGCTGGCCGTTCACGTACAGCGTCACTTCCCGGCAATTGGAATACACCTTCACCCGGATCGCCTCCTCCGCCCGCTCGACGAACCGCTTGCTGGCGATATGCACAAACTTCTCATCCGACCAGTGGGCCTTGTACAGGTAGAAGGCGTCCTTCCTGATCTTCCGGTCGTAGGTGACGAGCCCCTTGTTGTTCCGGCCCTTGACGCCGCCCTCGTCGCGGATGTTCGCGCCGAAATCGAACATATTCCAGACATACGTCGCCCAGAGGTAAGGCTTGCTGCCGAGGATCTTCCATACCTCCTCATGGAACAGGGCGTGGTATTCCTCCGTATAGTCCTTCACCTTCGGATCCGCGCTGTGATACCGGACGATGCCTTCCGCACCGTACTCCGAGACGCAGAGCGGCACATCCGGATTGATGCGATGGAACTTCTCCAGCCATGCTTCGAAGTCCCGGGTCTTGCCGTGGTACCAGCCGTAATACTTGTTGTAGCCGACCACATCCGTGATCCGGTTATATTCATCCTCTTCGCTGACGAACAGCACGTTGGCCATCGTCGTAAGCCTTGTCGGATCCTCCTGCTTCGCAAGCGCATGGAGTTCCTTGACCAGTTTCCTGACCTCCTGTCGCTCGCCTCCGATCTGGATCTCGTTCTGGATGCCCCAGAAGAAGATGGAGGGATGATTGTAATTTTGCCGGATCAGCTCCACGAGCTGCTGCTTCGCGTTGATTCCCTCCAGCTCGTGCCGGGACATGACCGAGATGAACGGGATCTCCGCCCAGACCACCATGCCTTCCCGGTCGCACAGATCATAGAAATATTGGCTGTGCTGGTAGTGCGCCAGACGAATCGAGGTCGCTCCGATCTCCCTGATGAGCGCCATGTCCTCGTCCTGATCCTCGCGGCTGATCGCCCAGCCCTTGTCCTTCCTGTCCTGATGCCTGGAGACGCCATGCAGCGGCAGATGCTCCCCGTTGAGGAAGAAACCGCGCTCGGGATCGACGTGGAAGTACCTCACGCCGAAGGGGATCGTCAATTCGTCGATCGTATCATTGAAGCTGGCGAGCGAGATCCGGAGCCTGTACAGATAAGGATTCTTGCGTCCATTCCAGAGGTTCGGCCGTTCGATGACGACGGGCAGCTCACAGGAGCGACACTCGCCTGGTGCGAGCGCGATCTCCTTCGCCGCATAGGTCACCGGTTGATGGTCCGCATCCAGAATATTCGCCCACAGCCGGACCCGCTTCTCCTCCTGGCTGTCATTGACGATGCGGGAACGGATGGTCAGCCTCGCCTCCTCCCTCGTCACGCTCTCCTGCACGATATAGATGCCGCTTGATCCATGGTCCAGCAGATCGAAATGGACCGGATCCACGGCAATCAGATTCACATCCCGATAGATCCCGCCGTAGAAGGTGAAGTCCGCCTTCTGCGGATACACATCATCCACGACCGTATTGTCCACCTTGACCGCCAGCACATTCTGCTTGCCGGCCTTCACCGCATCGGTGATGTCGAAGCGGAAGGTCGAATAGCCGCCCTTGTGCTGGCCGATATGCCTGCCGTTGACATGGACATCGGTGATGCTGTTTGAGCCTTGAAACTCGATGAACAGCCGCTTGCCTTCCAGAGAGGCATCGATCGGGAAGGCTTTCCTGTACCAGCAGGCTCCCTGGTAATAGGCGTAACCGTTGGCCCCATCGAT
>CALGAO010000081.1 GCA_937957685.1 uncultured Paenibacillaceae bacterium | reverse complement strand
GCGAAGCAACTCGCGAACCGACTCATTGCCATGCTCCTCCAGGAAATACCCCGGGTCTTGCTTCAACTTCGTCGCCAGATATTGCAACGTGCGCATCGAAGGAAAGGTTCGTCCGTTCTCAATCTGGCTGAGCATGCTCTTCGTCATATGGTCTCCGGCAAGTTCCTCTTGCGTAAGTCCCATGCTTTTGCGCAGAGCGCGAATTCTTGCTCCGATCTTCTTCGGATCAGTCATGGATGGCTCATCCTTTGCTTTTCATATTGACAAAAGTATACCTTAATTAAACTTTTTTCGAAAGTGTAATTTTATTGATCAATGTAATGTTAAATAAAATTAAACTTTCCTATTGACTGATTTCCGAAATGGAGGTAAGATGAGTTTAATCAAATTTAACTTTATCGTTTGGAGATGGTTTTCGTGGACAGCAAAAGAATTGACGTGCGGAATATGGCGTTGTTTTTTATCGGCAAGATTATCTCCGTGCTTGGTTCAGGCATGTTCACCTTCGTGGCGGGGCTGACGATCCTGAAGATGACGGGTTCCGGCAGCAGCTTCGCCATCTCCTTGATCTGCGGTTCCTTGCCTCGCGTCCTGTTGGCGCCGTTTGCCGGCATTATCGCGGACCGCATGAATCGGCGCAAGCTGATGATTGCTTCGGATGTCGCAGGGATGGCGGTCATGCTGCTGACATTCGCCGCGACCGTCATCATGACGGACAGTCTGCTGCCGATCTATGTGTCGCTCGCCTTGCTGAATGTGTGCAGCACGTTCTACAGCGTGGCCGTGTCGTCCTCCTTGCTGCAGCTGGTGAATCAGGATCAGATTCAGAGGGCGGGGTCACTGAACCAGATGGCATCATCCGCAGGCAACATTCTCGCCCCCGTCCTGGGCGGCATCCTGTATGCCTTTCTGCCGCTGTCGGTCTTTACTCTGATGAATGGCGCCGCCTTCCTGGTATCAACGATTGTGACGGTCCTGCTGATATTCAGGCCACAGACGGCGCGTGCAGATGCGGTTGATGCCGAAGCCGATGCCGGAGCAGCTGCAGCGGAAGCGGCGTCTGCTGGCGCCAAGCCGGGCACCATTCGTCATATGCTCGCCGCGATGAGATCGGATCTGTCGGCCGGATTCGCTTATGTCAGAACCAATCCTGCCGTCAGCACGTTGCTCAAGTTCGTGTTCTGGATCAACTTCTTCATGGCTTCGCTCGGCGTGCTGCTGCCGTACGTGGTCGTTCAGACATTGAACCTTTCGTCCGAGCAATTCGGCACCATCGAAGCGATGGAAGCAGTTGGCGTGCTGCTCATGTCCCTGATCATGTCGATCCGCAAGCAATCCAAGGATCATGTTCGTCCTCTCGCCAGAGGGTTGTATATCATGAGTGTATTGCTGCTTGCCGTAGCGTTGCCCTTGTTATTCAGTTTCAACAACGGGGTGAACTTCGTATACTATATGGCCGTCATGCTGGCCATCGGCGTCTCGATCATCTCCGTCAACATCCCGCTGTCCGTTTTCATGCAGACCACCATCGACGAGCAGTATCGCGGCCGCGTGTTCGGTCTCGTCGATACGTTCGCAGGAGCCATCGTTCCGCTCGGCATGCTGATCGTCGGCTATCTGGTAGATCTGGTGCCCCTGTGGACCCTTCCGGTCGTATCCGGTGTGGCGGTGGCGGTGATCACGTTCTTCGGGCATCGCAATCTTCGCAAGCATACTGGCGTGAGCGAGCCGAAGAGCAAGGCAACCCTGGGAAGCGGTATTGTTCAGGGCGGTGAGGTAGGGGTATAATTCCATCGTACGCCCCGATGGTCCATCCTTAAAGTTCTGACGTTCATGCAACGCAACATAACCGGATCCCAACAAGCGGCTGTCGCAGCGTACACCCTATCTTCTCGAGAGAAAGGTGGAAACGGATCATCATGACCCAAGCAACTCACCGCAAATTGAAGCTGTCCATTCTTGATCTGGCGACGATCCATCATGGTGAGACGGCTGCGACGACGCTTGCGAATTCGACGGAAATCGCCCGGTTGGCCGATCGTCTGGGATACACCCGCTATTGGTTCGCCGAGCATCACAATACGCAATATCAGATGAGCGCATCACCCGAGCTGCTCATCGCGCATACGGCTGCGTTGACGAACCGCATCCGCGTGGGCGCCGGCGGCATCATGCTGCCGAACCACAGTCCATTGAAGGTGGCGGAGCAGTTCTCGCTGCTCGAGGCGCTGCATCCCGGCCGCATCGATCTCGGCATCGGACGCGCGCCAGGCACGGATGTGGTGACCGCCCTTGCCCTGCGGCGCTCGCGGGAAGCGGTCAAGGCGGATGAGTTCCCCAGGCAGCTTCAGGAGCTGCTGTGGTATTTTACGAGAGAGTTTCCGGAAGACCATCCTTTCAAGGAGATCAAGGCTTCTCCCGATCCGAACCTGATGCCGGAGATCTATATGCTCGGTTCGAGCGATGGAGGCATGAGATTCGCCGTCGAGCACGGGCTTGGTTTTTTCTTCGCGGCGCATATCTCGCCGCATCTGGCGATCCCGATGCTGCATGCCTATCGGGAGAAGTTCCGGCCATCGCGCCATCGCGCCGAGCCGTGGAGCGCCTTGTCCCTGATCGTGATCGCAGCCGATACCGATGAAGAAGCGCAGTACCTTGCGGCTCCGGCCGAGCTGCAATGGGTATGGTGGCGCACCGGCGCTTTCCACCACGAGCCGCCGTCTGTCGAGGCGGCCCATGCTTACCAGTACTCCCCCCAAGAAGAAGCAGTGCTGCTGGATAACAGACGGCGGTTCGTGGTAGGAAGCGTCGAGCGGGTTCGGGCGAGACTTCTGGAGATCGCCGAGGAGGCGATGGCAGATGAGATCATGATCCTCGACATGATCCCGGACATGGCGGGCCGAAGGCGTTCCTATGAGCTGTTGGCGGATGCTTTCGGCCTGAACGAGGCATATTAAGGTTGTCAGGTTGGTGACGTTCCATGAGCACCAACAGAGCCAGACGGAAAACCTGACGTTTCAGGAATAAAATGTTGAAATCGATATTGACAGATACCCATGGTGCGAAATAAAATAAACTCAAACACCAATAGAAGCGCTTACATCCCACTGCATGCTCTGCCATCAAGACAGGCAGTTTATTTTTCGCCTGCTTGAAACCCGTTTCATGTAACGGGTTTCACAAAAGCGGAGAATCGGGTACCATCCGGACAGACTGCCAGAATCCATGCAGGAGTCAGCCGGAGAAACAAACATCCTCGTGTCAGACTCTCATCCCTCCATGCATCGCCTGATGAAACGGGTTTCATCAAGGGGTGCGACCGTGAAAGTGTCAGATCGCGCAGCACATTCCAAGAACCTACCCAGCAAAGTTCGAACGCGTGACCAACTTGCTTCAGTGCTTGAGTCTCAAGAGGAAAGCGACAGACAACCTGGCCATGATGTTGACAGGCAACAAGATTGTTGCCGCTTATGAAACCCGTTTCATAAGTGGTCGAAAGGTGTCATTAACTGCCAGCAGGAGGCGAATCTGATGAAATCGACGGTTTCAGCCCCGCAGCCGGTCCAGCTCTCACCGAAGGCTGTTCGCATACAGGGGAAGCCGGAGATCTTGCTCTGCGCGTCGCTGTTCTATTTCCGCATCCCCAGGGGGCATTGGAGAGACAGGATGTTGCAGCTGCGAGCCTACGGCTACAACTGCATCGATGTCTACTTCCCGTGGAATTGGCACGAGATACGCGAGGGTGTATGGGAAATGGACGGGGAGAAGGACGTGGCGGCTTTCCTGCAAACAGCGGCGGAGGTTGGCCTGTGGGTCGTCGCCAGACCGGGGCCGTACATCTGCTCCGAATGGGACGGCGGCGGTCTGCCGGCTTATCTGCACACCAAAGAGGGAATGGTGATCCGCGACAACAACCAACCATTTTTGGATGCGGTTTCACGTTGGTTCGACCAGGTCATGCCCATACTGGCTCGTTACCAGATCGGCGAGGAGGGCACGATCATCTGCGTGCAGCTCGACAATGAGCTGGATTTCTACGGCTGCAGGGATCCGAAGGGATATATCTCGGCGCTGAGAGATATGGCCATCGCCCGTGGCATCAAGGTACCGCTCATCGCCTGCGCCGGTCAGGGAGGACTCGTCGAGGCGTCAGGCATCGCGGACGGGGTGATGCCAACCTGCAACTTCTATCCCTATGACCGCGATCCGAACTTCGAGGAGAAGGTGCTGACATACAGACGAAGGCTCGCCGAGCTTGGTTACCCGCTGCTCGTTACGGAGACGAACCGGTCTCACTTCCTGTTGCGCAGGCTTCTGTCCTGCGGCGCGAAGCTGCTGGGCCCGTACCTGCAGGTATCCGGAACGGATTTCGGATTCACCAACGCGACGAACAACTGGGGGCAGCCGCTGGCGTTTCTCGCTTCGGATATTGACTTCGGCGGCATGATCTCACCGGAGGGCCACGTCAGGCCGGAGGCGTATGAAGGCCTGCTGCTCTCGCGGCTGATCCGCACGTATGGTGCGGCGCTGGCGGAGGCGGAGCTCGGGACAGCCGAGCAACAGGCAGGCAAGATCGCGGCCATCGTCGAGACGGGTCAGGCGAGCGCCCAGGCGCTGGAGCTCGCGGGCGGCGGGCTGATCCTCTTCGTCTCCAACCTGGGGCATGGCGCCGCTGTGATCCGATTCGCCGCGGAGGAGGGTGCCCCGATGCGAGAGCCGTTGATGCAGCTCGAGCTGGAGCCCGGGCGATCGATGGCCTTGCCCTTCGGCGTTCCGCTCCGGCAATGGGGGATCGAGGGCACGTTGCTCTGCTCGACGGCGGAACTGTTCCTGCACCGGGAAGGCCAGGGCGGAGTGACGCTGGCGTTCCATGCGGAGCACAGCGCGGAGATCGCCCTGCAACTTCCAGGAGCGAAGGCGCTGGCACATACCGACCTGGCGGTGACCGCGGAGGACGACGCGCTGATCCTGCGCTATTCGACAGGGTCCACCGGCGTGTGCGAGCTGGCGCTGGCGGACAGGCGTCGGCTGCGGCTGATCGTCATGCGCCGAGACGATGCGCTGCTCGTCGATGACATCGACGACGGAGGCGGCATCCGCCTGCGCGAGAAGCAGGAGCCGACCCGTGAGCCGGCGGAGCTTCCGCTCGCGTGGTCCATCTTCCCGCATCCGGGCGATGAACCGCCGGGAGGAGGCTGGACGCGCATAGGCGGCGAACTCGACTACCTGGAGACATACGGCATCTATCGCGGGCTCACCTGGCTGGAAGCCTCCGTTGATGCGCCGGGCGGGAAGGCGCGTCAGGGGATCCTCGTCCGGCAAGGGAGCGACATCATCTCCGTCTATGCAGATAGGGAATATGTCGCCACCGTCGTCCCGGGCGGATCAAGCTGCTATATCCCGGCGCCCGCAGACTCGGCTGCGGGACGGCTGGCAGCGCGGCTCGAGATCTGGGGCCACAGCAATTTTGACGATGTGCGGCTGCCAGCGCTGCGCCTGAAGGCGCTTCGCGGGATGCGCGGACTGGTCTCCGTCACCTGCGTCATCGAGCTCAGCCAGAACTGGAAGGTCAAGCTGGCGGAGGACCGGGCAGCCTTGCGGCAGCTGGCCGACCGGGCGGAGGATGACCGCACCTGGCCGATCGTGGCCTACGGCGGGTGGCTCTCGCCGGATATTCCGCAGTACGCCTGCTACCGGAGAAGCTTCAAGCTTTCGCATGAGGCGGATGCCTGGACGATGCACTTCAGCGGGCTGCAAGCGGTCGCCACGGTATTCATCAACGGGAAGGATGCAGGTCCGGTCTATCCGTCCGATCCGTTCGTCGACATCACTCCGCATGTGGAGCCCGGATCGCAGGCAGAGGTCACCGTTCTCCTGGAGAAGCAACCGGGTCAGGCGGCGGGCAGGGTGCGCGTCTACGAAGGAACGGCGGCGCGCCATTGGCGGCTCGCGAACCGGGAGCAGGAAGAGCTGTGGGCATACGCCAGCGCGCTGAGGACGGAGAAGGCTGCGCCAGCCGAGCTGCCACTCGCGTTGATGGGCGGCGAAACGGCGTGGCTGGCGACGGAGCTGCGGGACTCCAACTCAGGCCGAGGATGGAGAGTCCGGGTCCAGGGCGCCAATCTGAAGCTGACGGTGCTGTTCAATGGTCAGATCGTCGGCCGACTGTGGCTGAAGGGGAGCGCGACCAGGCCCGTCTTCACCGGCGGCTTGCAGGATTCCTTCTACCTGCCGGGACCCTGGTTCACAGACGGCGCGAATAGGCTGGCCATCCTGCTCGAAGCGCTGGACGGGGAGGAGCCCTCGCGGCTGAACGCACTGGCTTTTGTACCCGCATAGCGCATGAACGATGACCGCTCGCACCCGGATGACAGGTAACAACAAGCCGCTATCACAGGGCTTGTGTCACATATAAGTTATTAAAGGGAGGAACAAGGAAATGGTGAAGAAACTGAATCGCACGCTTGCCGTTCTGCTGTCGGCATTCCTGTGCATCATCCTGATCACAGGCTGCTTCGGCCGCAGCAACGAGCCGACACCCACGAATTCGGGCAACAATGCGGGGAATCAGAACTCCGGCAACCAGAACAACAATACGGTCAGCCAGCCTGAGGCCAAGGGCGATCCGATCATCATCCGTTTCGGCACGCACTGGCAGCAGGGCGATGACCCGGAATGGCGCGATCCGGTAACGGGCGAACCGGGCATGCAACCGGATCAGATGAACGCGCGCATGAAGGCGAAGGAAGCGGTGCTGAACGAACTGAACGTTGAGATTCAGTGGGTGCAATACCCGAGCGACGTGCGCGAAGCGCTGCTCAAGTCCGTGCTGGCGAATGACCCGATCGTTGACATCGCGCTGCTGTGGGGAGGCTCCCAGGGCACGCTGCTCGGGCAGAACATCTTCCAGCCGCTTGACGAGTACGCTTACATCTTCGAAGATCCGGACGATGCCTGGATGCTCGGCGACGAGATGTTCGGCGCGCGCTACTTCCTGAACTATGTTCTCGACTTCGTCAACGTATGGCCTCTTGTCTACAACATCAACTATCTCGATCAGGTGGACGCGCTGAAGGTGGACGGCAAGACGGTCTATCCGCATGACCTCTGGAAACGCGGCGAATGGACCTGGTCGGCGTTCCGCGACTACCTGACGAAGGTGAACGAGTACTTCGCGAACAAAATGTCGCCTGTCCGAACCGACGTGCCGATCAAGGCATTCCAGACCGACTATCGCTATACGGCTCTGCAAGCGATCCATTCGAACGGCGGCGCGGTGTTCAACGGCTCTCTGACAGCGGACGCTCCGGAAGTGAAGGAAGCTGTTGCTTATATCGACGATCTCATGTCCAAAGGGCTCATGATGTCTGTAAGGTACAGCGATGATTCCACAACACCTGGCTGGACGTGGAACGGCAGCGACTTCGGCAACGGGGAGACGGTGTTCACGAACATGGTGCCGTGGCTGTCCAGCGGCGCTGGCCAATCGCTAGCATCTCGCGGCGAATCGATGGGCATCGTACCGTTCCCGAGACCAGACAACATCCCGGCCGACGATCCAAGATATCGGCAGGTCGTATTCCCGAACAACCAGATGGCCGTTCTGAAGGGCGTTCCGAAGGAACGGACGGAGCTGGCGCTCAAGGCTTATCGCCTGTACTGGTCGACGGTTTACAAGACGCTGGCCGGCAGCGACAAGGCGCTCGACTTCTTCGATACTCAGGCGAAGAGCACGGCGCTAAGCTATGGCTTCGACGTCACGAACGAGCAGTTCGGTCAAGACGTGATGGATGCATTTGTCGGCATCGCTGGCAGTGCGCCTAATGAATTCGCTACGATCATGTCGTTCTGGTACACCTGGAGTGAAGAGGTGCTCGGCGCATCGATCTATGGCCTGAACAGCTCACCGAAGTATGCGGCGGCGATCGACGCCAACAAGAACCGGATCCTCGACTCGATGAGCTCGATCCAGACCGCTCTCAGCTCCAGCACGGCGATCGACAACATGCCGCCATCCTTCTCGACAACGGGCGTGCCGATCGCGGTGGCCGCAGGCTCGAACCCGGCAACCGTCGCCTGGGATACGTTCATCAAGGCGCAGGACGGCATCGACGGAGACATTCCGTTCGATCGCGTGCAGGTGGATACAAGCGCGACCGACTTCAACACCATCGGCAGCTACGACAAGGGTCTGAAGGTCACGGTCAAGGACGCCGCAGGCAACGAGACCTCCGCGTCGTATACGGTCATGATCTATGATCCGAAGAATACGACTCCTCCGACCCTCGTGGCCAAATCGGAATACCGCACGATCAAGATCGACGAGGACGCATCGGCGATCAACTGGGCGAACGACTTCGTCGAGCAGGCGACAGACGTTCACGGCTTCGACCTGAAGAGCAATATCACGGCGGATATCGGCTTCCTCGATGTCACCACCGCCGGTGAATACGACGTCATCCTGTCGGTAACGGACTTCGCCGGCAACAAGACGGAACTGACGATCAAGGTGAAAGTCGAGTAAGATTCGGCAGCTGCAGCCTGCAGCTATCGTCCAGGGCGAACAGGTGCCATGAAGCGATTCATGGCACCTGACAGCCTGATAATGGAGGTTTGAAGGGTATGACCATGGTCAGGAAGATCATTGTCTTTGGTGTATTGATAGTCATAGCATGTGTCATGTTCATACCGGCGTTTGGGGCAGGCCATGGGAACGTCGTCACTGCGCTAGAGGGGCCCGTGGATCGCGGGGCCTATCTGGAACCATCATACAGCGATTATCTGGCTGAGCATGGGTTTAACGGCAGCATGGCTGCATCGGAGATCAAGGTCGATCTCCTGAATTACCGAACTTCTGAAGATATGGAGGCCTATGTCCGGGATGACGCGGTCGTCACCGGCGAGAGCGGCGCGATCACCTGGGAGATCCTGGTGCGTGAAGCGGGCTTCTATCAGATCCAGATCACCTATGTGCCGGTGAAAGGCACGACTTCCAAGATCGAACGCAAGCTTTATATCGACGATACGACGTTATTCAACGGAATGAATCAACTCATCTTCCATCGCAAATGGGACAACAGCGGCGGGCAGCCGATCGCCATGATGAACGGCAATGAGGTGCGGCCGGTGGCGGTGGAGCTGCCGGAGCCGATGACGGTATACATCATGGATGCGCAGCGCAGGGATCTGGAGCCATATCGCTTCTATCTGAGTGCAGGCCGACATACGCTGACGCTGGAATCGGTGAAGGAGCCGATGGAGATCCGGGACATCACGCTGAAGAGCGCACCGGACATCAGGCCGTACGCGCAGGTCATCGAGGAATGGAAGGCTCAGTATCCCGTTTATGATGGCGACAACCTGCTCTACCAAGCAGAGAGAACGGACGATCTGACGCTCAGCATACACAAATCTTCCATCGACATCGTCATGAACACGGACTACAGCAATCCTTATACCGTTCCTTATCATCCATACAAGATCCGGCTGAATGCGATCGGCGGCACGAACTGGCGCACGCCGGGAGACTACATCGAGTGGAAGATCAATGTGCCGCAGGAGGCGCTTTATCGCATCTCCTTCCGCGCCGTGCAGAACACGAATCGCGGGGTCATGTCCTTCAGGCAGCTGAAGGTGAACGGCGAGGTTCCCTTCCGCGAGGCGATGGCGATTCCGTTCGCCTTCCATTCGGACTTCGCCAATTATGTATTCGGCAGCGAGGACGGGGACTATCTCATCCACCTGCGGGAGGGAGAGAACACGATCTCGCTTGAGGTGGTGCTGGGCAGCTTCGCCATGCCGCTCTCGGAGGTGGAGCAGAGCGTCCTCGTGCTGAGCGATCTCTATCGCAAGACGATCCAGATCACCGGACTTGTGCCGGATCGCTTCATCGATTACGAGCTGACCAAGAAAATTCCGAACTACGCGGAGACGCTGAGGGCGGAGAGCGACCGGCTGAAGAGGGTCGTGGAGGAGCTGGTCGCCATCACCGGCGAGAAAGGCGAGAAAACGGCGATCATCGAGAAGATGCAGGTGCAGGCCGAACGGCTCAGCCAGGATCCGGAGAGCGTCATCCTGGAATTGGGGACGCTTGCCAACAACATCTCCTCTCTCGGCACCTGGATCACCTCGATCTCGGAGATGCCGCTCATGCTCGACAGCTTCACGCTGTCCGCGCCGGGGGCGGAGCTGCCCGCGGCCGAACCGAATTTCTTCGTCAGCGCCTATAACAGCACGGTCCGCTTCCTGTCCACCTTCCTGATCGACGAGACGGAGATCACCGGCGACGCCGGCGATGACGCGATCAAGGTGTGGATCTCGGCAGGACGTGACCAGGCGCAGCTCATCAAGACGATGATCGACCAGACGTTCACGCCGCAGACGAATATCCCGGTCAATCTTCAGCTCATACCGGAGGATGTCATCCTGCCGGCGACGCTGGCGGGCAACGGCCCGGACGTCGTGCTGGCGCTGCCACAGGCGACGGTCATCAACTTCGCCATGCGCAACGCGCTGCACGATCTGTCGAAGCTGGATGGCTTCGACGAGATCGTCGCCAATTTCAATCCGAACATCATGAATACCGTCACCTTCCAGGACGGTGTCTATGGCCTGCCGGAGCAGCAGATGTTCCTGATGATGTTCTACCGGGAGGATGTGTTTGATCAGCTTGGCCTGACGCCGCCCAAGACCTGGGACGAGGTGGAACATGTCATCTCCGTGCTGCATGCCAACAACTATGACTTCTATATTAATGGCCAGGAGCTGTATCCGTCGCTGGTCTACCAGCACGGCGGCGATCTGTACCTCGGGGAGGGGCTGGACTACGGCATCAGGAGCGGCCTGGCCGAGGAACCGGCGATGAACGCGTTCAGCCGCGTCACCCGCTTCTTCACCAGCTACCGGCTGCCCGTATCCGCCGACTTCCCGAACCGATTCCGCACGGGAGAGATGCCTGCCGGCATCACCCTGTACACGACGTACAACCAGCTGGAGGTATTCGCGCCGGAGATCAGGGGCCTCTGGTCGTTCGCGCCGCTGCCGGGCGTTCCGCAGCCGGATGGCACGATCAATCATGCGGGAACGGCCTCGACGATCAACACGGTGATGCTGGAAGCGTCGAAGAACAAGGAAGCGGCCTGGGAGTTCATCAAGTGGTGGCAGCGGACAGATACGCAGACCCAGTACGCCAATGCGCTGGAATCCATCATGGGCGCAGCGGCCAGATACCCGGCAGCCAACATCGAGGTCATGAAGCAGCTGCCATGGTCGACCATGGCGGCGCGGGAGCTGATGAAGCAGCTCGAGGCGGTCGTCGGCTATCCGGAGGTGCCGGGCGGCTATATGACGGCCCGCGCGGTTGACTACGCGTTCCGCGGCGTCGTGACCAGCGGCGAGCATCCGAGGGAAGCGCTGTACCTGAATCTCAAGTCGGTCGACGAGGAACTGACCAAGAAACGCAAGGAATTCAACCTGAGCTATATAGACGGCAATTAATGCGCATGAAGGCCCTGAATTCATATAAAGAGGAGTTACATGTGATATGCTGACGAGTCTGAAAACCAAAGCAAACGGCGGCAAGCCGACACATGCGCACAACATCTGGAAGGAGCATCGGGAGAAATATCTCCTGATCCTTCCCTTCGCCATCCTGTTCATCGTGTTTACGGTGATTCCCGTCCTGACCTCGATCATCATCAGCTTCACGTCGTTCAACATGCTGGAGATGCCCAGCTTCGTCGGCTTCCGCAACTACATCAATCTCATGGTGAACGACGATGTGTTCCTGATCGCGGTCAAGAACACGCTCTTCTTCGCCTTGATCACCGGGCCGATCAGCTACATCATGTGCTTCGTCTTCTCCTGGCTGATCAACGAGCTGACGCCGAAGGTGCGCGCATTCATGACGCTGGTGTTCTATGCGCCCTCGATATCCGGCAACGCCTATCTCATCTGGAAGCTGATCTTCTCGTCGGATATGTACGGCTACGCCAATGCCTGGCTGCTCAACTTCGGCTTCACGAGCGAGCCGATCCTGTGGTTCGACACGAAGGAGTACGTGTTCCCGATCCTGATCATCGTTCAGCTGTGGCTCAGCCTTGGCGTCAGCTTCCTGGCCTTCGTCGCCGGTCTGCAGAATGTCGACCGGACGCTGTATGAGGCGGGCAGCATCGACGGCATCCGCAACCGCTGGCAGGAGCTCTGGTATATCACGCTCCCGTCGATGCGGCCGCAGCTGTTGTTCGGGGCCGTCATGCAGATCACCAGCTCGCTCTCGGTATCGCAGATCTCCATCGAGCTGGCCGGCTTCCCGTCCGTGGAATATTCCGGCCATACGATCTTGACCCATCTGCATGACTACGGCTTCCTGCGTTATGAGATGGGCTATGCGTCGGCGATCGCCACGATGCTGTTCTTCATCATGGTATTCACCAACATCATCGTCCAGAAAGCATTGAGAAAGGTGGGATCCTAGGATGACCCATATCGTCGCAGCCGTCCGCAAGGCCTATGCCGCAAGAAAGATCAGACGGAGAAACCGCAGCATCCTGGGGGACATCTCGCTCACCACCTTCCTGGCGATCTTCGGCATCTTCAGCGTCTGGCCGCTCGTCTTCGTCATCAACAACGCCTTCAAGCCGCTGACCGAGATCTTCATCTTCCCGCCGCGGCTGTTCGTGCAGAATCCGACGTTGACGAACTTCCAGGACCTGGCCATCATCCTCGGCAATTCCTGGGTGCCGATCACCCGCTATATCTTCAACACCGTGTTCATCACGGTGGTCGGGACGGTCGGCACGGTGATCATCAGCTCGATGGCGGCGTTCCCGCTGGCCAAGTACACCTTCCCGGGGTCGCGTTTCATGTCCAAGCTGATCGTGTATTCGCTCATGTTCAACGGGACGGTCACGGCGCTGCCGAACTATCTGATCATGTCCAAGCTGCAGCTGATCGACACGTACTGGGCGGTGGTCCTGCCATCGATCGGCTCGACGCTCGGGCTGTTCCTCATGCAGAACTTCATGGTGCAGGTGCCGACGCAGCTGATCGAGGCGGCGAAGATGGACGGCGCCAGCGAGTTCCGGATCTTCTGGACGGTGATGATGCCGCTTTCCCGGTCCGCATGGATCACGCTCATCATCCTCTCCTTCCAGGCGCTGTGGGGCACGACCGGCGGAGGGTTCATCTTCACGGAGAAGCTGAAGCCTGTGAGCTATGCGTTGTCCCAGATCGTGAATGCCGGGGTGGCGCGAACCGGGGTGGCCTCGGCGGTGACGCTCATCATGCTGACCGTGCCGATCCTCGTGTTCATCATCTCGCAGAGCAACGTCATCCAGACGATGGCGACCACCGGCATCAAGGAATAAGGATCTCACAGGAAAGGAAGGCCAGACGCTTATGAGAGTAAAGTGGTCTCTGGTATGGATATGCATACTTGGCTTGATGCTGGCGCCGGTCAGCGCGTCTGCCGCCACGACCTTCGAAAGCAACTATACCTACGATTTCTGGGGCTCCCTTAGAACCAATCGGAGCCTGCCGGCATTTGAACTCGTTCGCACGATAGACAACAGCCTGCTCGAGCAGGTGAAGTTCCAGAGCATCGATGACGTACATGTGGGCGGCGGAAGGATCTTCCTCGTCGATGCAACAGACAGCCGCGTCACCATCCTGGATGAGAACCTCCAGTTCGTCGCGTCGATTAAGCTGCTGCGCGATGCCACTGGCAGGATCATCGTCAATCCGGAGACGAACCAGCAATTGATGCTGAACAAGCCGGAGGGTGTTTATTACAGCGAAGTGCTGAATGAGCTCTACATCGCCGACACGGGGGCGGAGCGGATCATCGTGTTGGATGGGCAGACCTACACCTATCTTCGGACCATCGAGCGGCCGGACAATATGGTAGGCGTTACGCAGTTTAAGCCTTCCAAGCTGGTTGTGAACAAAGAAGGCAAGATCAGCGTCGTCGTGCAGGGAAGCTACGAAGGGATCATCGAGCTGAACCGCGACGGCACGTTCTCCCGCTACTTCGGAGTCAACAAGCCGAGGGTTAACCTGATCGATTATTTCTGGAAGTCGATCGCTTCCAGCGAACAGAAGGAGAAGATGGGCAAGACCTTCGCCCCGTCCTTCAACAATATCTCGATCGACCCGGAAGGTCTGATCTACGCGACAACTTATGATTCCTCAGCGCAGGATTGGGTGTTTCGCTTCAATGCCAAGGGGGAGAACGTTCTGATGGAGAATGGGTATTTCCCGATTATTGGCGACATTCACCGCTATCGCTCGAGTGAGGAAAGCAAGTTTATCGATATCGCGGTAACCGATTATGGCGTATATGCCGTGCTGGACAGGACAAGGGGCCAGATCTTCGTATACAACTTCCAGGGAGATCTGCTGAATATCTTCGGCTCCACCGGCAATCTGAAGGGAAGTCTCAAGGACCCTTCAGCGATCGCCTGGCTTGGCGACAATCTGATCGTGACGGACAGATATTTTGGCGTCGCCCATCTCTACCAACCGACGGAGTTCGGCCACGCGGCGCTTGCGGCGGAGAAGGCGTATTACCAAGGCAGATGGGAGGAAGCAGGCGCACATTATGAAGAGGCGCTCCATCTGAATACCAACTACGACATCGCCTATATCGGAGTGGGCCGAAACTACCTGATGCAGGACCGTTACGAAGAAGCGATGTATTATCTGAAGCTCGGCAATGCCCGCGGTTATTACTCGATGGCTTACGCAGAATTCCGCAACTTGTTCATACAGCGGCATTTCATCTGGTTCGTGCTCGGGCTGGCCGGCATCGCAGGCGCTCTGATCTACTCGGAATACCGATACAACAGGAGACAGGATCTGCCGGCGCGTTCAGGCGCCAATTGAACCCAAACTACAGAGGAAAGGGTAGGGTCGCTATCTATGGCAGGTTTGATGGAAGACGCCAAATATATGATTCAATCGCTTCTGCATCCGTTTGAAGCGTTCTATCAGATCAAATTTGTCCGCAGGAACAACTATGTCCTCCCGACGATCATCATGTTGCTGTGCGGCGTGACAGGGATCTTCAGCTACCAGTACACCGGGTTCATCCTGAACGATAACCCGCTGTTTATGATGAACAGCATCACGATCTTCATCACGACGTTGTTCCCTTATCTGCTGTTCATGATCAGCAACTGGAGCGTCACCTCGATCTTCGACGGCAATGGATCGCTCGGCGATATCTATATCGTGATCAGCTATGCGCTGGTGCCGAAGCTCATCTTCGACATCCTCGGCGTCATCTTGAGCAGCTTCGTCATCATCGAGGAAGCGCCGCTGCTGTATGGGTTCATGGCGATCGGCACGGTCTGGTTCATCTTCCTGCTGTTCTGCGGGTTGTGCGTGATCCATGAGTATACGGTGACGACCAATGTGGTGACGCTCATCGTCACTTTCATCGCGGCGATCGTGATCGTCTTCCTGGCTATGCTGTTCTTCACGCTGATGGGCAAGGTGCTCGGCTTCTTCTACGCATTGTTCAGCGAACTGTCCAAAAGGTGGTGATCATCCGTGCTTAAGAACTTCGGCGAAACAGCAGTAAGACGAATCAAATATGCGGGCAAGAAGGAGCTCCTCATCGCTGCGGCTATCGTGCTGGTGATCGCTGCTGTCATATATACTCCAGGTCTGATCAGACATCTGGGCATCGAACGGCAGAGCAAGCCCGTATACGAGAGGGACGGACTCGCTGCATCGGCCGGCTTGATCGACAAGGCGGCAGGCAACGTGCTGCTCGCCAGCAGCGGGGACAAGGAGATGTATATCGATACGTCAACGCTCAACATCCGTGTTGTCGATACGAAGACGCGCACGGAATGGAACAGCACCTATCAGGCGGGGAGCGAACTGGAGAAATCGCCGCTCATCATCCGCTATCTGGGCAAGGACAGTTCGATGTACGAATGGGATGCTTACCGGTTCGCCATTCAGAACGGGCGATATACGTTGAATCAGATCGAGAATGGAGTGCACATCGAGTTCGACTTCTACGAGACTGAATCGTATCGGTTAAATGAATATATGCCCAGCAAGATCTCCGTCGAGAGCTATCAAGCAAACTTTCTCGATGTGATCGATGCCAAGACGGCGAGCGGTGAGATGAGTGAAGAACAGGCTCAGAAGTACCGGGAATTGCTCGGTCTCGCTTATCAGCTCGACGAGCCGAACGGGCTGTACTACTTCAAGTTCGCAGGGTTGCCGCCGCTTTCTATGGTGCGAGACTTGATCAACTTCTCCAAGGCGGTCGATTACACAACGGAGAAGCTGATCGAAGACAGTGCAGAGTTCGGCCTTACGGTTACGATCACCGAACCGGCGAGGTTCATCGTGCATATGGAAGTGACGCTGGAAGACGGCGACCTGGTGGTGAAGATCCCGACGTATGAGTCGCTTGTCGGCAATGATTTCTACATGCTGCAGAACATCTCCGTGTTCCCGGCATTCGGACTGGCGGCAGCGGACCGCGTCGAGGACGGATATATCCTCGTTCCGGACGGAGCGGGCGCGCTGTTCAGGCTGAATACGTTCAATCCGAAGTACCCGGAGTATGACCGTTCGGTCTACAACAGCGACTACTACAGCAAGCTCTATGAGATGCCGGAATATCCCGAGAACCTGATGATGCCGGTGTTCGGCATGTACTACACGCAGTCGGGCGGGAAGTCGCTCGGCCATCTGGGCATCATCGAGAAGGGGGCGGAGCTTGGCCGCATCCGCGTCCAGCTCGGCACCGTCGACTCGTCTACCGGCGGGACGCCTTACAACAAGGTGTTCAGCAGCTTCGACGCCACCCAGTATTCGCGCGTCAAGGTGTTCGGCCCTTACAGCGACAATGACGCGCGATTCCTGGCGACAACAGGCCTGATCGATGTCGACTACACGGTCCGATACAAGCTGTTCTCCGGGAAGGTCGATTATTATGACCTGGCCAGGACGTATCGCGACTATCTGATCGAGCGGTATGATCTGGCGCCGGCATATGATACGAGGCCGAAGCTGTTCCTCGACGTGCTAGGCACGTTGACGCTGGAGAAGCGGTTCCTCGGCATACCGTATGAGCAGAATGTGTCGATGACGACCTTCCGTGAACTCCAGGATATCTTGCAGGATCTGAGCAGTGAAGGCATCCAGACCGTCATCAATTACAAAGGCGTATTCAACAATGGCTTGAACAACACGATCGGCAACAAAGCGAGGCTGGAAGAGGCCAATGGCAACCGCCGGGAATACGAGGAACTGGCGGAGTATGCAGCGAAGAGCGGTCATACGCTGCTGATGAACATTGACTTGATGCGGGTGACCGAGGTGAAGGACGGCTTCCGGCCGCGGGGCAATGCCCTGTACGGATACGACAGCAAGCCGCTCGAACTTTATAAGTACAGTTACTCGCTAGGCATATTCAACATCAGCGGCACGAAACAATATTTGCTCCATCCGCTGTATCTTGCAGATACCGTGGACAAATTCCTGGCCGATGCGGATGCCTATCCGAATCTGTTCGTGGGCGATATGGGTTCGACCTATTACGCGAACTACAACCAGCGGGACATCATCGACCCGGTGGTATCAAGCGAGATCGTCGATGAGAACTTGCGGAAGCTGGCTGCAGGCAAGACGCTGGCGCTGGATAACCCGAATATCGACCGGATCGGTTATGCCCGCTATGCGGCGAACATCTCGCGTGAGAGCAGCCTGTACGGAACGATGTATGCGACGGTTCCGTTCCGTCAGCTCGTCATGAACGGACTGATCGAGTATTCGACGCTGAACGTTAACTTGTCCGCAGACAGAGTCGAGTATTTCCTGCTGCAGGCGCTGGAACTCGGCAGCATGCCGAAATTTACGATCAGTGCCAAGACGCCCGATCTGCTGAAGAATACCGATTACAGCGACTATTTCTCAATCCAGTACAGCGTGTTGGAAGACAG
>CALGAO010000080.1 GCA_937957685.1 uncultured Paenibacillaceae bacterium | reverse complement strand
AAGCGCTACCAAGATTGGAGCTGAAGCATCGATTTCACCAATCTCAAAATTCTGCCCACAATTGCTTGACACACACGGGCGGCAGCATGGTTTTGCGAGAGTCCGCGGATTGAGGTATCATGATCATAGGGGTTAATCGTTCGTTAATGCTTCAGCAAATCTTGAGTGAAAGGAACATGTACGATGGCACAAACAGAATCTGTGAAACTGACTTCACTCTCCTCCAAAGGAGGCTGCGGCTGCAAGATCGGTCCGGCCGACCTGATGCAGGTGATTCGCATGCTGCCGCAGGCGACGCCGAATCCGGACCTGCTCGTCGGTCTGGAAACCAGCGACGACGCCGGCGTCTATCGGCTGAATGACGAGCTGGCGCTTGTGCAGACCGTTGATTTCTTCACGCCGATCGTGGATGATCCGTATGCCTTCGGGCAGATCGCCGCTGCCAATGCGATCAGCGACATATACGCCATGGGCGGCAAGCCGCTCACGGTCCTGAATATCGTGGCCTTCCCGATCTCCACGCTGGACAAGCAGATCCTGGCGGATATCCTGCGCGGCGCGGCCGACAAGGTGCAGGAGGCGGGCGCAACGCTGGTCGGCGGTCACTCCATCGATGACAAGGAGCCGAAGTTCGGCATGGCGGTGACCGGGCTCATCCATCCGGACAAGGTGAAGACCAACGCCGGGGCGAAGCCCGGAGACAGGCTGATCCTGACCAAGCCGATCGGCGTCGGCATCCTGACGACCTCGATCAAGAAGGATCAGCTGTCCGAGGAAGAGGTGCAACGCGTCACGAAGGTCATGGCGACCTTGAACAAGACGGCGGCGGAAGTGATGAGCCGCTATGACGTGCATGGCTGCACCGACGTCACGGGCTTCGGCCTGATGGGACATGCGTCCGAGATGGCGAAGGGCAGCAACGTCGGCCTGCGCATCAGGAAGGATCATGTCCCGGTGCTTCCGCGCGTGCGTGAATTGGCAGAGCAGGGCTTCGTGCCGGGCGGAACGAAGAACAATTTCAAACATGTCGAGCCGATCGTCACCTTCCCGGAATCGATGGATCAGATCGACCGCTGGATCCTGTGCGATGCGGTGACGTCGGGCGGGCTGCTCATCGCCGTAAGCGCGGAACAGGCCGATTGCATGCTGGCGGAGCTCGTGGAGCAAGGCGTCGAAGCGAGCCTCATCGGGGAAGTGGTGGCGGATCACCCGGGTCACATCGTCGTAGAATAACCAGGCTTCAGGCGCGAGGAGCGATAGCATTTGTTTCAGGACATCACCATAGAACAGCTGAGAGAACAGCAGAAGAACAAGCCATATGTCATGATCGACGTTCGTTCGCCGTCGGAGTACCGGGATGCGACGATACCGGGCAGCATCAACATCCCGCTGTTCGATGACCAGGAGCGGGCGGAGATCGGCACGCTGTACACGCGGACCAGCGTACAGGCCGCAAAGGAGAGGGGGCTCGAGATCGTCTCCGCGAAGCTGCCGGCGTTCATCCGCGAGTTCGCGAAGATCCCGGAGAGGAAGGTGGTCTTCTGCTGGCGCGGCGGCATGCGCAGCAGGACGACGGCCACGCTCCTCTCTCTGATGGACATCCACGTCTATCGACTGAGCGGGGGGTATCGGGCTTATCGCCGCTGGGTCGTCGAGACGCTGTCCGCATACGAGCTCAAGTCCAGAGTGGTCGTCCTGCACGGACATACCGGAACCGGCAAGACCGCGATCCTGAGAAGGCTGGAGGCCGAGGGTTATCCGGTGCTGGACCTGGAGAAGCTGGCGGGCCATCGCGGCTCCATCTTCGGCGGAGTGGGATTGCAAGCCCATAATCAGAAAACGTTCGAGGCGCTGCTCCTGGAGAGGCTGATCGAGCTTCAGGACTCGCCATATGTGGTGCTGGAGGCGGAGAGCAAGCGGATCGGCAAGGTGGTGCTGCCAGAATGGCTCATGCAGAAGAAGGAAGCGGGCCTGGCGATCCGCATAGAGGCACCGGTGGAAGCGAGGGTACGGCAGATCCTGGAGGACTATCCGACGGAAGACAAGAACGTCTACATCAAAGCCTTCAACGTCATCCGGGAACGCATCCACACGCCGATCGCCAAGGAAATAGCGGCCTGCCTGGAGGCGGAAGAGTACGAGCCGGCCGTTCGTCTGCTGCTGGAATACTACTATGATCCGAGATATTCTCACACCACGGAGCAGTATGTGCCGTCGCCGCAGATCAGCCTGAACGTTTCCGACCTGGATGATGCGGTCTCGCAGGTGCGGGCGGTGCTGGATGCGATCGCGGCGGGACAGGCATGACAGGGGTTTATCGCTGGTTGGTCTGGCGTTAACGGAACGTGGGAGACTGTCTATTCATTGTGAATAAACCCGCCATCCCTGCTTGCTGAATATCGCCAATTTTTGACCAATACCACCGTTTTTCTTAATATTTCTCCCAAATTCTCCATGTTTCTTGGT
>CALGAO010000079.1 GCA_937957685.1 uncultured Paenibacillaceae bacterium | reverse complement strand
GCCGTTCCATGCGGCGGGCGGCTCCGAAGAACAGCACGCCTTTCATGTTGCAGACGAGAACCGCGTTGCGGCGCAGGTCGGATGCGGGATGGAAGCTGATGTCGAGTCGGCTCATCTTGTTGATGAAGTGGACAAATGCAAGCGCCATGCCCACGCCCACACCGGTGGTCAGATCGACGAGCACCGTGGCCAGGAACGTCACCACCAGCACCACGGATTCGCCGGATCTCCAACGCAGCATGTAGATGAATCTCTTGCGCTCGCTCATGTTCCATGCCACGACCATCAGGATCGGCGCCAGGCTGGCGAGCGGGATGTGCGAGGCGAGCGGCGCCAGCACCACCATGATCAGCAGCACGACGAGGCCGTGGATCACGCCTGACAGCCGGCTGGTCGCACCGCTGCGGATGTTCGTCGCCGTGCGTGCGATCGCGCCGGTGGCGGGGATGCCGCCGAACAGCGGCGCGGCGATATTGGCTATGCCTTGCCCGATCAATTCGCGATTGCTGTGATGCCGATCGCCGGTCATGCTGTCCGCCACCGTCGCGGACAGCAGCGATTCGATGCCGCCGAGAGCGGCGATCAGCAATGCCGGAACCAGCATAAGCTGCACCGTATCAAGGCTGAGATCGGGCAGCTTCGGCACGGGCAGGGAAGCGGTGAGCTGGCCGTAAGCGGAGCCGATCGTTCTCACCTGCCCCGGGTAGAGCAGGTAAGCGGCGAGCGACGAGACCACCAGTCCGGCGAGCGGGCCTGGAATCTTCGGCAGCCATCTGGACGTCATGAGCTGGATGGTCAGACCCAGCACGGCGGTGATCACGGCGTATACATTCACCGTATCCAGGTGACGGATGAGTTCTCCCATATTGTCCAGGAACTCCGGATGACTCTTCACGCCGGTGAGGCCCAGGAAGTTGGCGATCTGGCCGGCGAAGATGATCACCGCGATTCCGGCCGTGAAGCCGATGACCACGGGGCGCGGAACGTAGTCGATGAGCGAACCCAGCTTCAGCAGCCCCATCAGCACGAGGAAGCAACCCGCGAGGAAACCGGCCACGAGCAGGTTGTCGAAACCGTATATGGTGACGATGCTGAGCAGAAGGGGGACAAAGGCTCCGGTCGGCCCCCCGATCTGGAAGCGGGAACCGCCAAGCAGAGAGATGAGGATCCCTGCGACGATCGCCGTGTACAGCCCGTTCTCCGGTTCGACGCCCGATGCTATGGCGAAGGCCATGGCCAGAGGCAACGCAACGAGACCGACGATCAGGCCTGCGGTCAGATCCCGTTGGAAGTGTTTGAGCGAATAGTCGCCGAATCGCTTCTTGAACATATAACCATCATGCCCCTTTGATCAATTGGTAAACGAACATAAAAATAATCCTGTTTCCGGGCATTTCAAAACCGGGAGTGGACCAGGATTCTTGTTGCTCGAACTATATTCAAATATTCAGATATACGAATATTAACTATAGATGAAGTTCAGAAATTCGTCAAACCTGATCAGATGTGATTTTGCTCGTGAATGTGGAGATATTCGATCGAATTCCGGAGATAATCGCCCTCGATATTATGGAATCATGATCATGCCCTGCTTATCATATGAGAGCGAAAGGCAAGAGCCATGCGATTGCTTGTCTGGTCAAGTTGCCCGGCCATGGCATCCTTCCCGGTCTGGAGCAAGGTACACGCTGCAGGATGTGGTCCGGATGAACGACGCGTAAAAAAGAGCGCATCCACTTAAAAAACGTGACATATGCAAGCGCTGTCATTCCCTGCTAAACTGAACTCAACATCAGCTTCAAGCTGAATCAAGAAATGGGGGATGAGAAAATGAAGAAATATGGCTTTATCCTCTTGTCAGTCATGCTTGCAGCAGTGATGGTGTTGGCAGGCTGTTCGCAACGGGATGGTTCGGGCAGCGGGAATTCGGCGTCCAATACCGATAACAGAAACACAAGCACGAACACAAGCAATAACACAGGCTCATCTTCATCCACAGACAAGGCGTCAGACGGCAAGAAGAAAAAGCTCACCGTGTTCAGCACGGCGGCGGATCGATCGGTACAGGATCTGTACCAGGAAATCTCTGACGCGTTCATGCAGGAGAACCCGGACGTCGAGGTGGAGCTGCAGTTCCCCGGCTCGGAATATGAGAACCTGTTGAAGGTCATGATGGCAGCGAATGACATGCCTGACATCTGGGACACCCATGGCTGGGCGATCATCCGCTACGGCAACTATCTCGCCGATCTGCGAGATGAGGAGTGGGTGCCGCAGATGACGGACACGGTCAGGAACGTCGTCACCGACGAGAATGGCAAGGTGCATGCGCTCGTTCTTGCCGAGGCGAAGGACGGCATCACCTACAATTCATGGTGGATATCGGGGGCATGAACCGACTGTGGGGCATCATCCTGCTGCATGTGACCTTCGCTTTGCCGATGACCATCTTTCTCTATACCGGATTCATCCGCTCCATTCCCTATGAGCTGGAGGAAGCCGCCCTGATCGATGGAGCGGGGAGGTTCAGGCTGTTCTACCGAATCCTGATGCCGCTGCTCAAGCCGATTACGGCAACGGTCGTGATCGTGACGTGCGTGAACATCTGGAACGACTACCAGTTCTCGGTGTTTTTCCTGCAGCGATCGGAGGTGCACACCATCACCATCGCGCTGTCCGGATTCTTCAGCCAATACAACAACTACATCGGCTGGGTGGCAGCGGGCTCACTGCTGGGCGCGATCCCGATCACCCTGGTGTATCTGGTGCTGCAGCGCTACTTCATTCAGGGGCTGGCATCAGGAGCGGTAAAAGGTTGACAGCGGTGCATGGCAGACATCGTTCGTTGTGCTGCGTACAGGACCTGGCATTGTGAGGATGTTGTGAGGATCAGGTTAACCATGGACGGACAACGATACCGGTTGCATAAGCCATTACGACATACGGGAGGTCATGCGTATGAGCATCCAATATGAGGAGAAGCAACGAATCTTCCATCTGCAGACGCCGAATACGAGCTATGTCATCCAACTGATCAAGGATGTTGTGCCTGTGCACCTGTATTGGGGCAGGCGGCTTCGTCCCGTCGCCCTGGAGCGTCTGCTCAGAAAGGCGGGATATCACATCCCCACGCCTTTCCTGGAGGATCGGAGCATCTCCTTCGAAACGTTGCAGTTGGAATATCCCGGCTATGGGACGGGCGACTTCCGCCAGCCGGCGTATCAGGTGCAGCTGGCTGACGGCACGACGGCCATCGAGCTGCTGTATGAGTCGCATCGCATCTATCGCGGCAAGCCGACCCTCGAAGGATTGCCGGCTACCTATGTGGAAGCGGACGAAGAAGCGGAGACGCTGGAGATGGTGCTGGTCAATCGGTATGCGGGATTGAAGGCCATCGTGTCGTACACCGTGTTCGAGAACCATGACGCCATCGCCCGTTCGGTACGCTTCGTGAACGAGAGCAGCCAGGACATCCGCCTGCTCCGGGCGCTCAGCGCCTGCGTGGACTTCCCGGACTCTCAGTACGACCTGCTCCAGCTGAGCGGGGCCTGGCTGAGAGAGCGGTACATCGAGCGGCGGAGGCTCGCTCCGGGCATGCAGGGCGTCGTGAGCCGGCGGGGCGTCAGCAGCCATCAGCACAATCCGTTCCTCGCCTTGCTGTCGCCTGATGCGGATGAGGATCACGGCGATGTGTATGCCTTCAGCCTCGTGTACAGCGGCAGCTTCACGGCGCAGGCGGAGGTGGAGCAGTACGGCACGACGCGCGTGACGATCGGCATCGATCCGTTTGATTTCACCTGG